>NZ_JHVK01000017.1 GCF_000620105.1 Microvirgula aerodenitrificans DSM 15089
GTGCCGGTGCGGTCACCACTTTTTTTGCAGTGCTTCTTTGGTGACCTCATTTTCCAGCAAGGCATTCGCCAGCATGCGCTTGAGGCGCGCGTTTTCAGCCTCCAACTCCTTCAGACGCTTGGCGTCAGATACATTCATTCCGCCAAATTTGCTGCGCCACAGGTAGAAGCTTGCTTCCGAGAAGCCATGCAGCCGGCACAACTCCTTCACCGGCAGACCTGCCTCCGCTTCACGCAGGAACCCAATGATCTGCTCTTCTGTATACCGTTTTTTCATGCCCAATCTCCCTCACCACTAGGATTGGACTCTAGACCAGCGTGCTACTCAAATCCGGGGGGACGTCGGTTGGTGGCTGAATGCGGTTGTCGACGCTGACGAAGTTCTCCGAACATTTGTTTCTGCTGAACACGAGAAGCGGATTCGTGATTTCCGAGAGCTGGACGAGCGTTTCATCGGTCTCACTCAGGCATTGGTCCGTGCACAGCTTTCCGCTGGCCATCCTGCGCCTGACCGCGTATCTCGCGGTTCCGAGTGGGGGCTACTGCGCTATGAGATGCAGAAGAAGACCCGCCATCTGCCGCTGCGTGAGCTAATGGCGCAAGCGTCGGATGCTGTCATGCGCCTGACGCCGTGCCTGCTCATGAGTCCGCTGTCTATCGCCCAGTATTTGCCGGCGGAAACCGCGAATTTTGACGTCGTTGTTTTCGATGAGGCGTCGCAGATTCCGGTGTGGGATGCTATCGGCGCAATGGCGCGCGGGAAACAGGTCATCATGGTCGGAGACCCGAAGCAGCTGCCGCCAACGAGCTTCTTTGACCGCGCGGAATCCGATGTCGACGACAGTGATGTCGAGACTGAGCTCGAAAGCATTCTTGAAGAGTGTATCGGTGCAAACCTGCCCACGATGAAGCTGTCGTGGCACTACCGGAGCCGCCACGAAAGCCTGATTGCGTTCTCTAACTATCGTTATTACGACGGGGATCTGGTTACGTTCCCGAGTCCTGTGACCAACGACCGTGCTGTGAGCTTCAATCATGTGCCGAACGGGCAATACGAGCGCGGCGGTGCACGGACAAACAAACTGGAAGCGAAAGCATTGGTAGCGGACCTCGTCGGCAAGCTGAAGTCGCCGAGATTCCGCGAAAGCGGACTGACCATTGGCGTTGTCACGTTCAATGCCGAGCAGCAAACGCTCATCGAGAACCTGCTGGATGACGAACGCCGTAAGGACCCTTCCATCGAACCGTACTTCCTTGAGACCCAGACGGAGCCGGTCTTCGTCAAGAATCTGGAAAGTGTGCAGGGTGATGAGCGCGACATCATGTACTTCTCCATCACTTATGGCCCAGGTATTGATGGTTCGATGCCCATGAACTTCGGTCCGTTGAACCAGCAGGGCGGTGAACGACGACTGAACGTTGCCATTACCCGTGCTCGCCAGGAGCTTCGGGTGTTCGGAAGCTTCCAGCCGGAACAGATGGATCTGTCAAGAACGCAGGCGCTGGGAGTGCGGGACCTGAAGCACTTCCTTGAGTTTGCGGACCGTGGTGCGCGTGCACTTGGCGAGGCCGTTGTTGGCAGCATTGGTGATTTTGATAGCCTGTTCGAGAAAAGCGTCTCTGCAACGCTTGCTGAAAAGGGATGGATTTTGCACTCGCAGGTCGGTGTGTCTGCATTTCGCATTGACCTTGGCGTCGTTGACCCTGACGCACCGGGTCGTTATTTGGCCGGTGTTGAATGCGATGGGGCAACCTACCATCGTTCGGCGACGGCCCGGGATCGCGACAAGCTCCGTGAGCAGGTATTGCGAGGCTTGGGATGGGAAATCCTGCGAATCTGGTCGACTGACTGGTGGATTGACATGCCTGGTACCGTCGAAAAAATTCATGGGCAACTTGAGTCACTTCTGGCTGAACAACGTGTGGTGCGGGCAAAAGAAGCAGAAGACGCTGCAATACTTGCACGGCAAGCTATTGCTGGGGCCATGGCAACCTCGAGCGAGGGCTCGACTGGCGCATTGTCAGGCGGTATCGAAAAGCCCGTCATACCGGAGAACGATGCGGATGTCTCGTCATTGACCTATGCACAAAACGCTTGCGCCGTATCCAATAATGCATCGTCGGAGGCGCGGTTCATTGAAGTGGACCTGGCATTGACCGGTTTCGAAGTCGACGCAGAAGCGTTCTTCGAGGTGGCGTACAACCCGCGTCTTCTCTGCATGATTGAGCACGTGGTGAGCGTCGAAGGCCCAGTTCTGGATGAGGTTCTAGCACGCCGCATTGCACGCCTGCATGGTTGGGGGCGCACAGGTGCGCGCATCCAGGACCGGGTCGTTCGCCTAGCATCCCTGCACTACGAGAGTGAGGCGGAAGACGTTGGTACATTCTTCTGGCCCAAAGGCAGTGACGTTGCCGGGGCGACTCGGTTCCGGCGTCCAGCAGTAGGCTCGGTGCGTTCGGTCGATGAGATTTCATTGACCGAGTTAAAGGCACTGGCGTTCGAGATGAGGGATGCAGGACATGACAAGGAGTCGGGTGTTCTGGCCATGTCGCGTGAAATTGGCTTGCGAAAACTCAGCGCAATAAGCCGGAGTCGATTGGAGCGTGCTTGGGGGGGCATGGTCAAGAGCCTCGAAGTATGAGGCCGGCTGTTGCCCAGTGGGATCCTGAGGGCTCGACAGGTTGTAATGCTCCACGCTACAGAAAGGGCCCTCCCCAAATCGAATCCGGCCGCTTGGCATGCTCGCGCAGATGAGCGGGCGCCCGATGCAGTGCAGCGGGCGTCAATTGCCGGGTGGCTCCGGCGGTTGTTCTGCGGTCCAGGTGTCAACACTATTCAGGACGGGTGATGACGGGATGCCGGTATCCGCCACCATCACCAGGACATGAACGCCTTTGTAATTAACGTGCTCAACGGCCTTGAAACCATGACGACAATAAACGCCACCGGTCAGGTTCTCGGTTTGCAAGTACAGCTTGCGTATCCCTGCACCACGAGCACGGCTGAGAATCTCTGTTATCAGCAAGGAGGCGACCCCCTGTCCGCGAGCTTTTTCAACGACATATACCCCACCCAACCAGTATTCGTACTCGGGAAATATCGCCATTTCACGGATCTTGAGCTCGGCAGCCCCCACCCATTCACCGGCCTGGCGGGCCAGTACGATCAGCGGCGCCCTGTCGACATGAGTGGCAGCCATGACCTTGGCCAGCACCTGATCTTGAGTGTAATGGCCGCTGTCGCGGCACCATTCGTCAAAATACCATGAGGCAACCATGCCTGCGGCAGATGGCTCATCAGCCAGTAACAGCAACTCCATAAATCCTCTTTGCGCATAAGCCATGACCAGCAGGGAAAGGATGACCACGGCGAGGTACAGCCCTGGATAGTGCCGGCGGGGGGGCTGGCCGCTGGAAGCGAGTCTCCATGGACCCGCTTGCCCCGGACAGGATTATCAAATGGATATCATAACCAGCCGGGGAGCGGAAGGCCGTGGATGTCTGGAAAGACCGGCGCGGCCCCATCAATTGCCCGGGCTCCTGATGGACGGTGAGCAGGCTGTGCGAAGGCGCCGGGAGCAAAGGCGCGCGTTCCCGCAGTGACTCACTGGCAAGGAGGCTCACTCCCGCCGTTTGTCCGCAAAAAAACCTGCTCCGAAGAGCAGGTTCAGACTGTCCACAAACGCCGTCCACGATAAACGGACGAGCGAAGCGAGGCTTCCCCGCAGCGGCAGGATTCAATTCAAGGGGGTGATGCACGAGCGGCTTGCTCCCTGATCGTCATGCAAGTATGTGATCCGGCTCAGGCTTCAATAATCGGTGTAGCCTTTTTCTCCTGGTGTGTAAAAGGTAGAGAAATCAGGCGCCACCAAGGCCTGTCCTGACTTCAGCCTGGCTACCAGATCCGGATTCGAGATAAACGGACGACCGAAAGCCACCAGGTCGCCACGCTGTGCGTCGAGATCGGCATTGGCCCGGGCGACATCGTAGCCTCCGGAGAGAATGTATTGCCCGTTGAACGCGGCACGAAGCCTGGCTTTCAATGCGGGGCTGACTTCCGGCGCCCCCATGGAGCTGTGATCCACGACGTGGATGTAGAGCAGACCGAGCGCATTCAACTCGTCGATCAAACGCAGGTACAAGTCATCCATCCCGGCATCCGGCACCTGGGCGTTGAAGACGCCATACGGCGAGATACGCATGCCAACGCGCCCGGCACCAATGGCAGCAACGGTTGCCCTGGCGACTTCAACCGCGAAGCGGATGCGGTTTTCGACCGGGCCGCCCCAGCGATCGTGGCGCAGATTGGAAGCCGTATTGAGGAACTGGTCGATCAGGTAGCCATTCGCCGCATGCAGCTCGACGCCGTCGAAGCCGGCCTGCATGGCCAGATTGGCCGATGCCGCATATTCGGCGATGCTCTGGGCAATGTCCGCCTCGCTCATTTCGAGTGGCTCTGGATGCTGCTGCATTCCGTCGGTGTCGGTCCACATCTCGCCGGGAACGGCGACCTGCGAGGGAGCCAGAACGCTGGCGCCGGCCGGCATGTTGGCGGGATGGCTGACCCGGCCAGTGTGCATCAATTGCACAAAAATCCTGCCGCCGGCCTGATGAACGCCATCGGTGACCCGTCGCCAGGCCTGCACCTGCTCTTCGTTGAACAGTCCGGGAATGCGTGGGTAACCCAGACCGTTGGGCGACGGTGACGTGCCTTCGGTAATGATCAGCCCGGCATCCGCCCGCAGGCGGTAGTACTGCGCCATCAGTTCATTAGGCAGGTTTCCGATCGCGCGGCTGCGTGTCAGCGGCGCCATGACGATACGGTTCTTCAGCGGCAGGCTGCCGAGCCGGGTGGGGGTGAATAGTGCGCTGCTCATCAAGGTTTCCAGTGTGTCGGGTTTGGATCAGGCGGGATTGAGACAAGGGCGCTTCGCCCGACTGCGGTCAGAGGGCAAGGAGTCGCGGTGCTGGCTGGCTGGTTTGCATCGCAGCGAACAGCTCGGCGCGTGCCGTATCGAATCGCTCCCAGAGGCCGGCATCAGCCATGGATGGCAAAGTGACCGACTCGCCCTGGTCGAAACCGGCTAGTGCGGCGTCGACAAGATGCTCGGCAGACATCACCGTTTCTTGTGGCAACGCGGCCAGCGGCACGCCGGAGATATCCCAAAGATCGGTGGCGGTGGCGGCAGGCAGCACCACTTGAACCCTGATTCCGGTATTCGCTAGCTCCTGCTGCAGGCCGCGACTGAAGTTGAGCACGAAACCCTTCGTGCCGCTGTATACGGCGCTGACCGGGAGCGCATCAAGTGCCAGTGCCGAGGCAATATTTATAATGATGCCGTCGTTGCGCGCCTTGAACGCTGGCAGCACGGCATGCGTCAAGCGCGTCAGCGCCGTGATGTTCAAGGCGATTTGCGCCAGCGAGTCTTGCGGCGGCGCTTCGGCAAGCTGGCCCAGTCTGGCAATACCCGCGTTGTTTACCAGTACCCGGATGGCGGAATGATCAGCGAGGACGGTTTCCAGAGCCGTCAGGTCGGTTTCTTTTTCAAGGTCGGCCACCAGCGCTTCGGCCCTGATGCCATAAGCCTGCTCAAACCTTGCGCCGAGACTTTGCAAGCGGTCGCCACGTCGGGCGACAAGCAGCAGGTCATAGCCGCGCCGGGCAAGACGATCCGCGTAGATGGCGCCAATACCGGATGAGGCACCGGTTACAACCGCGACTTTTCTGGATGAGTTCATGGTTTTTCTCTGTTGGTCAGGTGAGTAAAAAAAGGGGCTCGATGGGGACTGCTCATCGCATTTTGACGACGACTTTCCCCCTGGCATGGCCTTGGGCAAGATAGGCCAGCGCCTCTTTTGCCTGCTCGAACGGGAATACCTTGTCGATTACCGGCTGGATGCGTTCCGTCTCAAGCAGTTGGCCAATGTGGTCGAGTTGGGCGCCGTCCGGACGCACGAAGAGAAACGAGTAAGTGACGTCCCGCTTCTTTGCCTGGCGCATGATCTTGCGGCTCATCAACCCGAATACGAATGCCAGGAAGAAATTCAGCCGTTTCGCACGAGCGAATGCCGCATCCAGCGGGCCGACGAGAGAGACGATCCTGCTTCCCGGTTTGAGGATGGAGATGGATTTTTCAATCACATCACCCCTGACCGTACCAAGCACTGCGTCATAGCCATGCAGGACCTTCTCGAATTCCTGCTTCTTGTAGTCGACCACCTCGTCTGCGCCCAGACCGCGCACCAGTTCGATATTGCCCGTACTGGCGGTGGTTCCCACCCTGGCGCCAAGGTGCTTTGCCAGCTGGATCGCAAGCGTGCCGATTCCGCCCGACCCGGCAGGGATGAAGACTTTCTGGCCGGCCTGGAGATTGGCGCGTTCCTTCAGCGCTTGCCACGAGGTGAGGCTGACCATCGGCATCGAGGCGGCTTGCACGAAGTCCAGATTGGCCGGTTTCAGCGCGGCAACGCTCTCCGGCACGACCGCGAATTCGGCAATTGACCCTGTGCCAAGGTCAAAGACGCTGGCGAAGACGGCGTCGCCTGGCTTGAAGCGAGTCACGTCGCTGCCAACCCCGGTCACCACGCCGGCCAGATCGCTGCCCAGGGTGGCCGGAAGCCGGAAAGGCAGAACCGGTTTGAACATCCCGGTCGGAATCATATTGTCGATCGGGTTCAGGCCGGCGGCGTAAACCTGTACCAGCAGCTCGCTGGCTTTTGGCGTGGGGCGGGGAACTTCGGTGAGCCCGATCCCGGGCGACTTGCCATAGCGTTTGAAAGTGAGTGCTTTCATGGTCTGACTTTTCATCCTGCACTGCCCATCGGCCACGCCGCTGCGGCTGCGCAGATGTCTGAAAATGCTCCGGTTACCGGAGCGATACCTGCATTGCTCGTGCTCATCAACCAAGTCTCCGTACCGGGTAGATTGCCTGTCATTGAAGTGTTAGTATCAAACTGATACGAACACTACTACCAATCTGAAAACAAGTCACTATCAAAATAGTATGAACAGCGAAAATAGTTGCAATGACCCATGCCCGATCGCGCGCAGCCTGGCTGTCGCCGGTGACGCATGGAGCATACTGATCCTGCGGGACGCCCATGCCGGCCTCACCCGCTTTGACCAATTCCGGAAAAGCCTGGGCATTGCACCGACGATGCTGACCCGCCGGCTGGCGGCATTGACGGAGGAGGGGCTGCTGGAGAAGCGGCGCTACTCGGAGCACCCGCCGCGCGAGGAGTACCTGCTGACTGCTGCCGGTCGCGATTTTCTGCCGGTACTGTTCATGATCGGCGCATGGGGACGCCAATACCGCGGCGGGGGCAAGCTGACTCGTTTCCTGGACGCGGAAACAGGCAAAGAAATCAAGGCAGTCGCTGTGGATGAAGGCACGGGGGCGAAGATCGGGACTCGCCCCATGCGCATGGTCACGCCTGATGAAAGCTGACAGCCGATCTGGCGAACCGGATGGCTGCCTTGCGTATTCACCGATGGCGGCCCATCTTCATGCGGGTTCCTTCTCTGAGGGTCGACTGACGCTGCTGGGCCGGATCCTGAACCAGATGGAATACATCGCCGGCAGGAATACCAGGGTCAGGATCGTCCCGGCGAAGGTGCCGCCGATCAGTGTGTAAGCGAGCGTTCCCCAGAATACCGAATGGGTCAGCGGAATGAACGCCAGGATTGCCGCCAGCGCCGTCAGAATTACCGGACGGGCGCGCTGCACGGTCGCTTCGACTACGGCACGGAATGGATCCAGCCCTGATTTTTCGTTCTCGCGGATCTGTCCGATCAGGATCAGCGTGTTGCGCATCAGGATGCCCGACAACGCAATCAGGCCGACCAATGCATTGATGCCGAAGGGCTGCCGGAACAGGAGCAGGGTCGGCACCACGCCGATCAGGCCCAGCGGGCTGGTGAGGAAGACCATGACCATTCCGGAGATTGAACGCACCTGCAACATGATGATGAGCAGCGTGATGGCCAGCATGATCGGGAAGATTGGCAGCATCGCCACGGTGGCCTTGCCCGACTCCTCGATGGATCCTGCTTCTGCGATGTGATAACCCTCCGGCAGCTTTTTCATGATCGGCTGGAGTTGCTTTGTAATGGCCGCCGACACGTCCGGTGGCTGCAAGCCTTCAGCGATATCGCCTCGTACGGTGATCGTCGGTGTGCGGTCGCGCCGGCGCATGACGGGCTCTTCCATGCGCACCTCGATCTTGCCCGCCTGCGACAGCGGAATGCGTTGCCCATGGGCGCCCGCCAGCGTGAAATCGCCAATCCTGGCCGGGTCGAGCCGGACATTTCCGGCCGAACGTGCGACGACCTGCACCGTGCGGATGTCCTCGCGCACCGTGGTGACGGGCACCCCGGTCAGCAGGAATTGCAGCTGTTGCGCGACGGCGCTGGAAGTCAGTCCCACCGCCTGCAGCCGGTCTTGCTGCAAGGTGAAGTGCAGCGTGGGCACACGTACTCCCCAATCCGTGTTGACGGTGCGCACAAGCGGGCTGGCATCCATGACCTGCTGTACCTCGGCGGCGACTTTACGCAATACCCCGGGATCAGGGCCGGTGACACGGTAGGCCACCGGAAATGGTGAATAGGGGCCAAATACGAGCTGGGTGACGCGCAAGCGTGCCTCGGGGGCCAGTCCATTGGCGATGGCCTGCCGCAGCCTGAGTTTCAATGCTTCGCGCTCGTCCTGGCTGTCCGTGCGTACCACGATCTTCGCAAACGACGGATCGGGCAGTTCCGGTCCCATCGCGAAAAAGAAGCGTGGTGCACCCTGGCCGACGTAGGCGGTGACGATTCTGGCTTCCTTCTGCCTGGCCAGCCAGGCTTCCACCTTCGCTGCCGCTTTGCTGGTTTGCGTGATCGACGTGCCATAGGGCATCTGCATCTCGACCAGAACTTCAGGTCGGTCAGAAACCGGGAAGAATTGTTTCTTGACGACAGCCATGCCGAGCACCGACAGCACGAAAAGGCCGATCACCGAACTGGCGACGATCCACTTGCGGGCAATGACGCGCCCGAGCAGCCGGCGGAAGCGGTTGTAGCGTGGCGTGTCGTAGATGCCCTCGTGACCGCCTTCGGCCGCCTTGAAGTCGGGTAACAGCTTGACACCCAGGTAGGGGGTGAACACCACCGCGACCAACCACGAGGCGATCAGGGCTATGCCAACGATCCAGAACATATTGCTGGTGTACTCGCCGGCCGTGGACCGGGCGAAGCCATTGGGCATGAAGCCGACTGCCGTGACGAGCGTGCCCGACAGCATTGGTGCTGCGGTGTGGCTCCAGGCATAGGCCGAAGCGGCGACCCGGTTGTAGCCTTCCTCCATCTTCACCACCATCATTTCAATGGCGATGATGGCGTCGTCCACCAGCAGGCCCAGCGCCAGGATCAGCGATCCCAGTGTTATGCGATCGAAGTTCTTGCCGCTCGCCAGCATCACGGCGAAGACGATGGCCAGCGTCAACGGCACGGCCGCGGCAACCACGATGCCCACACGCCATCCCATGCTCACAAAGCTCACCAGCAGGACTACCAGCACTGCAGCGAAGAACTTGACCATGAACTCATCGACCGCTGCGCTGATGTTGACGGCCTGGTCAGTCACTTTGATCAGGCGCATGCCCAGCGGCTGTGCTGCGTTGATCGCTGCCACCTCGCTGTCCAGGGCCTTGCCCAGGTTCAGCCCGTTCCAGCCATCGCGCATGACGACGCCCAGCAGCAGGGCTGATTCGCCGCCGTTACGGATCATGAACGTTGCCGGGTCTTCGTAGCCGCGCTTGACCGTGGCGATGTCCGACAGTTTCAGCGTGCGGCCTTGTGCCACCACCGGCGTATCCTGGATTTTCTGCAGCTGGTCAAAGGCGCCGTCCAGGCGGATGAACACCTCCGGCCCCCTGGTTTCCACCGAGCCGGCTGGCGTCAGAACATTCTGGCTGTTGAGGGCAGCGAATACGTCCTGCGGGCTGATGCCCAGTGTGGCCAGGCGGTCATGCGAGAACTCGACAAAGATCCGCTCGGCCTGTTCGCCAACGATATTGACCTTTTTCACGCCCGGTACATGCAGCAGACGCTGGCGCAGCGTTTCCGCATCGCGAACGAGCACACGCTGTGGTTCACCCTTGGCCTTGAGTGCGAACAGGGCGAATGTCACATCGGAGTATTCGTCATTCAGAAATGGCCCCATCACGCCAGGAGGAAGATTTTGCACTTCATCGCCGACTTTCTTCCGTGCCTGATAGAACTCCTCTTTCACTTCCGATGGCGGGGTGCTGTCCAGCAAGGTCAGCGTGGTGAAAGCCAGCCCGGGGCGGGTGTAGGTCTCGCTGCGGTCATACCAGCGCAGTTCCTGCAGGCGCTTTTCGATTTTCTCCGCGACCTGGTCTTGCATCTCCTGTGCGCTGGCGCCGGGCCAGGCAGTAGCGATAGTCATCACCTTGATCGTGAATGATGGGTCCTCGGCACGTCCCAGCCGGAAGAAGGAGACGGCTCCCGCCAGCGAGATCAACAGAATCAGGAATAGGGTAACGGCACGTTCGCGCACGGCGAGCGCCGACAGGTTGAAACGGCCCTCGCTCACGGCTTGACTCCTTCTGCGGCCGTGGCGACGGCATTGTCAGCAAGCCGGACCTGTTGTCCTTCACGCAGCAGATGCGCACCGAGCGCGACGACCCGGTCGCCTTGCCTGATCTGGCCGTCAATGCGCGCGCCATCATCACTCAGGTGCAGGACGGAGACTGGCCGCCAGGTTACCCTGGCTGGCTTGCCATTAATTACCCAGACGCCAGGTCCTTTACCCGCGTCGAACAATGCTCCGATTGGTACCTGCATGCCCGCCGTGTTTACTGCATGCCCATCCGGGATCTGTATTGTCACCGTGGCACCCAAAGGCGCATTGGCCAAGTCGCCATCCAGCACATAGCGTGCTTCGAAGGTGCGGGTGAGTCGATCTGCGGCATCGGAGAGCTGACGAAGTCTGGCGGTAGCGCTGACCCCTTCCTTGCCGAACAGGGTGGCTTGCCCGATGGAGCCTGCCGCAGGGCGCAGGGTCTCCGGCAACTGGATGACGGCCTCTCGACGACCGGTGCGAGCCAGACGCACCACGACCTGCCCGGCGCTGACGACTTGGCCGGGCTCGGCCAGCGTTTCCATGACGACCCCGTCACCATCGGCCACTAGCTCCGCATAGCGGCTGGCATTGCGGGCCACGCTGGCCTGCGCTTCGGCTGCGCCGAGCTGGGCCCTGGCTGCATCTGCCGCCGCTTTGACCTGGTCGTAGGCTGAAGCAGAAATCGCACCGGTTCCACGCAGGTCACGGTAGCGGGCCTCGTCTTGTACTGCCTGCTGCGCCCGCGCTCGCGCCGCGACTACCGCCTCCTGTTGCGCATGGGCGGCAAGTTGCAGGTCGACCGGGTCAATCCGCATCAGCGGCTGACCGCGTTTGACGGTTTGCCCTGTGTCCACCAGGCGCTCCAGCACCTTGCCGGAGACACGGAAGCCGAGATCGCTCTGTACCCGGGCGGCTATGGTGCCAGTGAATGAACGTGATTCAGGGGCAGTCGCCCGGGCGATGGCCGTACGCACAAGCGGCGTGACGGTGCGGGGATCTGTCTGTGCCTGTTCGCCACAGGCGACCAACGCAAACGGCAAGGCACAAATGACTGCAGGGATGGCAAGGCGATGCCGAAGCATGAAAGTCCCTTTGACGAAGTGATCGGGACTTTCAGTATTGTTATTGTGACCAATTTAGTCAATGGTCACTGTCTGGGTGTATCGTCACGGCGACAGGCTGCGCAGCACCAGGCTGGAGAGCTGCGCGGGGGCCTCCTCTGCGTTTTCGATGTTGTACTGCAGCTGCAGCGGATGCAGATAGGGGCGCATGACCAGGTAAATCGCCTTGGCGGTTTCATCGAGCGGCGTCTTGCGCTCAAAGTCCCCGCTCAGCCGCCCCTGCTGCACGACATCCTGCAGCAAGTTCTGGATGCGCTCCTCGTAGGCGACCGTTGCCTGCCAGTGTTCGCCTGCAGCCGAGGCCGCAATTTCATAGAGTTTGCGGTCCTGGAAAAACAGCCGCAGGCTTGCATCCACAATGGCCTTGAACATCCGCCGCAGTTTCTCGGGCGGCCGCCCGGTTGCATCGACTGCTGCTCTGACGTCGGCCTCGATCTCGCGCAGACAGTTGGCGCAGATCATCTCGCCGATGGCTTGCTTGGATTCGAAGAACTTGTAGATATAGGCCTTGGAAAAGCCAATGGCTTTGGCGAGGTCGGACACCGTGGTCTTCTCGTAGCCGTAGTGGCTGAAGTGCTCGGTGGCGGCGGCAACAATTTGATCGCGGACTTCGTGGTCGGCCGGGCCGCGGGCGGAAGGAGGGGAAGTATGGGGGCTCTTCATGGCTTGTAGCTTACAGGGGTACTCAAAAATTGACAATGAGTGACCAATATGTAATATGGTCACCATAGTTCATTCTGACCCGGAGCCTGTCCGTGCTAGCCAAACGCTCTCTTGCCTTGCTCATCGCAGCCAGTTTATTGGCCGGCTGTGCTGCTGGTCCCGATTATGCCCGGCCCAACATGCCGATGCCTGAACGGTATCTGGGCGCTGCCGCAGTGGAGCAGCGGCATGCGTCCACCCGTGCCGACCAGGCTGCATGGTGGACAGGTTTCGGTGATCCGCAACTGAGTCGATACGTCATGCTGGCGTTAGCGCAAAATCTCGATCTCGCGCAGGCATCCGCCCGCGTCATTCAGGCGAGGGCGGGGCTTGGAGCGGCCAATGCCGCGCTGCTGCCGGCTGGCCATGTCGGCGGCCAGGCTGCCAGAGCCTACCAGTCCGTTGAAACGCCCCTGGGGCAAGTCCTGAATTCGGGACCGGGTTTCGACCGGTATGGCAATGCCTATGAGGCCGAACTTGGTGCCAGCTGGGAACTGGACTTGTTTGGTGGCTTGCGCCGTGGACGAGAAGTGGCACTGGCCGAGTATCAGGCTTCGGAAGCCGGCAATGCGGCTACTCGCCTGGCAGTGGCAGCGCAGACCGCCGACATCTATATCGAGATCCGCGGGTTGCAAACCCGGCTGGATGTTGCCCGTCGACAGGTGCAGAAGCAGCAGGTGCTGCTTGAAACCATCCAGCTGCTATATGGCAAGGGGTTGGTGGCCGAACTGCAGGTGAGCCAGACCGAAGGGGGGCTTGCCCAGGTCCAGTCTTCCGTGCCAGTCCTTGAAGCGGGACTGGACGCAGCCATGAACGCACTGGATGTGATGCTGGGTTCGTCACCCGGCACGCATCGTGCCGAGCTGGCCGAAGCTGCTGCCATCCCTGTTGCCCCGCGCATTGGCGCTACCGGATCACCGGGCGAGTTGCTCCGGCGCCGGCCTGACCTGATCGCGGCCGAGCGCCGCCTTGCTGCAGCGAATGCACGTATTGGCGTTGCCGTTGCCGAGTATTACCCCAAACTTTCCCTGAGCGGGTTGATCGGCAGTGCAACGGGCGTGACGGCGGGCAATCTGTTCACTGGCGGTGCCAGCCAGGCTTCCGGTGTGCTGGGGCTGCGCTGGCGCCTGTTCGATTTTGGTCGCATCAACGCGCAGATTGACCAGGCCAGGGGCCAGGAGGTTGAGATGCTGGCCGCGTATCGGCTTGCGGTGCTGCATGCGACTGAGGACGTGGAGAACGCTTTCACGGCCCTGGTCAAACGCGAGGAACAGGCGGCAGTCCTTGCCCGGGGAGTGGACTCGCTCAGCCGGGCCCGGTCGGCTTCGTTTGCTGCCTATCAGAAAGGGGTCGTTAGCCTGATCGAGGTCCTGCAGGCAGATGAAAGCTTGCTGCGTGCCTCCGACGCACAGGCTCAGGCGCAGACGGAATCGGCACGTGCAGCGGTTGCTGCCTTCAAGGCGCTTGGCGGCGGTTGGCAGACGGGGCTGAGTACAGAGGCTGACATGGCGGGCTTCAATAAAACTTCCAGAGCAGGGGGCGCGGTCGCGTGCAATCGTACCGGGGCTGCTGCTGGCCCACGCCGTGCTGCATGGGCCAGTGGGCCGTCAGAGCAGCTGCCCGCCTGACACATCGAACGATGTGCCACTGGCTGCGAAATAGCTTCCCAACTGCACACCTAATTGCATCCTCACTGCGCACTAATTACCATCTGCACTGCACACTAGTTGCGCGTACTTGCTCACCAGACTCCCACGCGGGGGCAGAATAGGGTTCGCTAGGTCAGCTTGAGAATTTTGGCAAATCGACCAGCGGCAAATGTCTGTCCGCGCTCGTAGCCCAATGACCGGTCTCAGCCCCTAGCGGTCCTTGACGATTCCCGATAGCAGTCGTTAATAAGCAGGTTTATTCTTCAATGCCAAGGCCATTTTTTCCCTCAAATATTTTGTGAAGAGCGCCGCGAAGAGTCTCCATCTTGACGCTATCAGCACCGATCAAGTTAATGCTGTATGTTCTATGACCATCCAGTTGCTCAGCGAGGGACTCGTCTATTGAGACGCTTAACATCGAACCACGTAGCTTTACGGAAAGGTCATCGACTTTGCTATTGACTTGGTCGAGAATCATAACCTCGATTTCGTCTTCATCGGGAAATCTGGAAAGAGAGAAACAATAGTTCTGCTCCTTGTCGATGCAATAAAGCAGTGCCATTTGATAATGGTCATCAAATGGGGAGGCAAAAAAATTGCGTTGAGATGCATTAGGTTTTTCAAGTCTTTTTAGATTTCAACAACCGAATGGTTGCAATTGGCCGTAAGTAGTCAGTTACAACATTGTCATGAAAGGCTGCCATGACCGAAAAGCTGTCATGACGGCAGAGATCATCGCGGGATGACTGGTTGTCGGCCAAAGCGGTCATTCAACTAGTAGGCCGGCTCGGTCTGCTCTGTAGCGTTTAACTGCCACTGCTCATTGAACTCCGGGTAACGCTCACCTACATCGCCAAGTAGCCGTATTCGCCTCTCTCTCTTATGCTCCCACCCACCTCAACTGGCGATGGACATCCCACCAACCCCCTCTGGCGTAACAGTTTACGCAGGGCGCTCCAGGGACGCCGCCAGAGAGCTTGCTCAAGTCGGCTGTTTAGGCTTCTTCGCTCGCTTGTCTTTCTCCAGACGACACCTGCCTCATCCTCACTTAATTTTTCTTTGGGGGCTCCGTGTGGCAATCACGAGCCCTTACCCCCGAATACCGCAAAGCTAAATTTGGCCTTGTTTTGGTCGAACACATAAATAGCTCCAAGCGGAGCCGCTGTAGTGACCACGCCCGTCAGTACCGCAGTTACTTGGCCATTAAAAACATTCAACATTGGCACCGGCCGAATTGCCTTAGAGATGACATTGGCTACGTAGACCCCCAGCACTGCCGAGGCCGTACCCATCATCACCACCTTGATGCTATCGAATTTGTTTTCTTCGTTGCTCAAGAGGACGCGTACTGACCGAACAACTGAGAGTGTGCATTCTCGGATGATGGAGAGCATAAACCCAGGTATTTTCACAATAAGAGAGATGAGAATCTGGGGTATGGCGCTTAGCGCACCGGCAACTCCACCTTCAATGCCCGCCACCTTGGCGCGCGCCCAGATTTGACGTTCTTCAAAGCGCTGGGCAAGTTTGTCCGAGATGTTCTGCTGGCGTTGTTTGGTGTTGGCCAGTAGTCCGTTCTCATCGAAGAACTTACCGTTCCTGCAGATATCTTTGATTTCGTCGATAAAAATGTCGACAGTCTCCATGACGATGAGGCCAACCACCTGCTGCGCAGCCATGCGGGTACCGGCGCTAGCCACGGTCAGGCCTATTTCTTTTGCTGCTTCGAAGTGCTGGCGGCGGAGGTTTTCTCGCGCCTTATCATCTGCAGCAAGCATGTCAGATTTGCTAACTTCGCGTTCAACGCGACCAATGGATAGGTACAGCTTATCTGGATTTTTGTCGTCAACCCGTAGCTCGTTTGCTTGCGCCTTGTGCGCTAGATACCCTTGGATGTCCCAGTCGCTTTTCGATCCATTAACACTTTCATTTGTGAACGTGAGATTGTCC
Organism: Microvirgula aerodenitrificans DSM 15089; assembly: GCF_000620105.1. Classification (NCBI taxonomy): domain Bacteria; kingdom Pseudomonadati; phylum Pseudomonadota; class Betaproteobacteria; order Neisseriales; family Aquaspirillaceae; genus Microvirgula; species Microvirgula aerodenitrificans. Next base: position 16,047 of record NZ_JHVK01000017.1, read on the forward strand.
GGATGGTTCATCATTGCGATGATTTCATCGTCGTTGGTCGCTCCTTTTAAAATCCAATCGTCGTAGTAATTTTTCTTTGCTACGACATGCTCAATATCAGCATCGTAAGGATTGAGGGGAGTGCTTTTGTTATAGGCATCGGTAAGAGGAATCATGCCATTCGCTCGCGCTTCAAAGCGTTCGTTCTTCATGCGCGCGAAATTGGGGGCGTCGTGTAGATTGTTTTTTTCCTTGAAGTCCTTGTAATCAACCGACAGGTTGGCATAACGACCCTCAAGTGTTCTGTCGAGCCCCTGCATGATGGGTGCCAAACAGAAGGCTGAAATTGCTCGCTGAAATGCTTCACGCTTGCACTGCTCGAAAATGTCATCAACATCCGTTGGGCGTGAAGGCAATCGACCTCGGATGTCCTCTATCATTTCGGAGGTGGTCTTATCCACTTCGAAGGTTGAACAATAGATATTGACGACTTTTTCGGTACTGTACTCGCGATACTCGTGGAACTTTGTTACGTAGGTTTCGCTACGCTTCAAAGCATCAAAATCCACCTCGGACAGCTTCGCGCTAGCGGCATCTGCAAGTCGTCCTGCGTGCTCTTTTCCCGTCTCTAGGTAGGCGGAGGCGTGCTCGGCTGTTTTGTCCTTTAGGTTGCTAAATTTCGAGGCCAATTCGGCCTCCTCTGCCGCAGAAACAGCCTTGTCCTTGATGCCAGCGCTAATGGCAGCAACCTTGTCGAAAAGCCCCATCCTTCTTCTCCTTTTATGCCGACGCTTCGAAGAGTATGGCTTACGCACCACTTTCAAAGGTGGCGCCTTGGGTAGCCTTGCTTTTCGTCAAACAATTATTCAAATTAACTATCAAAAACAAGTAGTTAAGACTCCTGGCGCAAGTTGGACACGCTGCTCGCGCAGGATCATGGGAGCCACCCTATACTTTCTCGACAGGCAGGTGCGGCCCGTTGGACTGTACCGAGTTTGGCTTTGATCCCAAATCAATGATTCTAGCATAGTAGAATAACCATTGACCTGCCCGCATGGGACTGTGAGGTAAGACTGCTTACTCAAAGGTAGCTGTCAAATTCACGGCGAAGCGAGTACGCCCAAAGCGCTCTTGCAACACAGCGCTAACGGTTTCGCCGCACTGGGCGAAGGACGGGGCAAGCCCACTCAGGCCGTTGCAGTATCAGAAGCCGCTTCGGCTACTTGAGGCGCGCCGCCTGCTGTTGGCTACGAGAGCTTTTCGCAGTTCAGCTGCGATGATCTGAGGCATTTCGACGCCAGCCCCAGCCAGGACTTGCGACGAACGAGGCATCCCGACCCCGGATCTTGTTGATAGTGAATACCGGCGGCACCGCCAGCCTCTCGTTGCGACGCCTCCGGCTGGGCGGCGCACCAGGGATGAAAACCTCGGCTGAAGCGTTTGCTTTGGCCGTTTAACCCGAGCAGGTTTCGCCGGGGCATTGCATAAACGTGCAAGCTTGTCGTTCTGCACGCTATGCTGCGCATGCATCGCGCCAGGCGCTTGAATGACTACTCAAGGGGGCTGTATGGAAACGCAAGAAATACATCGGGGTCGTCTGATCGACCACATCCAGTTGGTAGTTCAAGACCTTTCTGCGAGCCAGGCCTTTTACGCAGCCGTTTTTGCTTCTCTCAATGTGCCCATGGGAGGCGCGGGTGACGGGTACTTCTGGGCAGACGAATTGTTCGTGACCGCCATGGATGGCCCGGCGGCGCTGGGGGTGCTGACGGGGCGTCATCACCTGGCATTCCAGGCGCAAGACCGGGCGATGGTCGACCGTTTTTACCAGGCCGCGCTCGCGCATGGTGGCGAGGACAATGGCGCTCCCGGGGAGCGTGCCTATCATCCTGGCTACTACGCTGCCTTTGTCCTTGATCCGGACGGCAACAATATTGAAGCGGTCTATCACGGTGAAGCGACGCGTAGTGCTGCTTCAGTGTCGATCACTTTTTAATCCTGGCGTGTTGATTGCCACTGGGCTGGTTCTCCGGGGGGCAGGGCGCCGTATCCTGCCTGATGGACTGCCCCTTGCCTCTCCAATGAAGGGTAATATTGACGCGCTGCGCCTTCTATATTGAACCACACTTGATTTCTTCCATTGTTTTTTGCCATATACAGACAGGCATCTACCCTTTTTATCAGGTCATCGGTGGATTCATTTTTCTCAAATTTGGATACTCCAATAGAAACCGTGATTGAAATGGGTGGGTCAGATATTAATTCATGGTGCTGAATGTCGGTTCTGATCCTCTCTGCAATTTCCAGTGCCATTTCCAAATCGGCATCGGGCAGAATGGCGATAAATTCTTCACCGCCATACCGGGAGAGCACATCTGATGATCGCAAATTGGCTTGTACCCGCTGGCCAAAATGAAACAAAACCTTGTCCCCGATGGCATGGCCATGAACATCATTGATTTTTTTGAAAAAATCAATGTCAAGCATAATCAGGCAGGAATTCGCTAGTCCGCAATCTTTCTTGTGCTGGAAATTGATCAGCATTGAATTGAGTGATCTTCGATTCGCCAGATTGGTCAAGGCGTCATTGTTTGCCAAAATCTCGACTCTTTCAAGAGATTCTGCCAGGTCCCTGGTGAAAATATTGTTTTCCAGTTGCAGTTTGATCCCGAGGATAACCTTGGTCGATAAAACATTCAAATTGTAATGTAAAATCAGCAAGTATACCGTAAACCCTATTGAAAATTCTGATGCTGCAAATACCTCTGCGCCCCACTGCAGCGCAGGTGGTACAGAGAAAGCCCAAAATCCAGTTGCAAAATATCTGAATGCGGACATGCATGTTACGTATACAGGCGCATTGATGGCGGCAACCCCGCATAAAACAACAACCAGCCAAGAGTCAACGAGTTGATTGTAAAGAAAGAGAAGCGGCACCATGGCGCCCCAGGCAATCCCATCCGCTGCTGATAATAAATTTAGAAAAGCAGTGATTTTTTTATTGCTCAATCTTGATGATTTTATGTAAATAATTATCCCGTGAGAAATGAGCCATTCTATTAAGAATATCAAAACCCATGTGGTTATATTTCGTGTGGGAATGTAACCGTAGGATAGCCATACAACCAACCCCCATCCGAGTGGTGTCAAGAACAGGGTCTTTTGCAATGACTCTACGCATTGACCAAGGGCTTTGGTTGTAGCGTCCTCGTGCACAATTTTGGCGTGAGTGGCATTGTTCATAAATATTTATAAATATGAAAATTAAAGATATTCATCATTGTGTCGTTGCTTTCATTTGTATTTGAATATGTTGCAAGGCAATGATGATTTTCTCTCCGCAGGCCGATCACCACGCACCTGGGGTTCTGGCTGTCAATGAGTGCGGGCCGGAACTCGCGGGGCGTCGGATTGCATGGTGAACTGTGCGGTCTGAATGGATTTTCACCCTGTCGCCCGGTTTCGGTCTTTTCACGCGAATCCCCAGGTGACAGGGACCAATGCACGTTCAGGCATTCATCCCGGAAACTTCCGTTGCCTGCTTTGGCGAGGGGAGGGGCTGCGAGCTTTCCTGGGCTGGAGAAGTCCAGGGGCACCTTGTGTTCATGCGCCCGGTAAGCCGGCGCATGCAGGATGAACCTGCTGCCATGGTCAATCTGGATGCGCTTTGGCACAGCACAAAGTGCTTTCAGATGGTTCATCGTCAAGTCATTCAAGGTGGGGATTCCCCGTCGTTCCAGGCGAGCCGCCGCCGCACCATCATGCCTTGATCGCCGGGGGGCGCCTCAGGGAGCTCCATCTTGTGGCAGGTCCCGGCCATTGATGGACTCGCAGCCAGCAGGGTCCCCGGCGTGTTGACGACTGCCGTCTTGTCAGCATTGCTCCCACCAGCCAGGGCATGCCAGCCGGGCTGGCGGGTCGGCTTCGCATGGGTGAGCCTGCAGAAGTTCTCAATGACCAGTCCGGCTGGGTGCATTCTGTCGCCCTTCTAAGCTGACAAGTGCCTGTCTTGGCAGGGTGTGCCGTTTCAGCATATGTCATATAAATTTCCAATGCCAGTTGCTACTACCCGGGCATCGACCGGGCTTCTGTCTGTCGGGCGCCATCGACGGGCATGTCGCGTCATCAGTCTGACGCCTGATCGTAGCGACGGCTGGCCGCTTCCAGTGCGTCGATGTCGGCGCTGCACAACTGTCGCTTCAGCGTATCGAATTTCGCTTCAGGCCAGTCATAAACCTTGAGCGCCAGCAGCCGCTCGATCACTGCCGGCGAAAAACGCGTCCTGATCGGCTTCGCCGGGTTGCCGCCCACCACGGCATAAGGGGCGACATCGCGCGTGACCACACTGTTGGCCGCGACAATCGCGCCTTCTCCGATCGTCACGCCGGGCATGATCATCGCGCGCATGCCGATCCAGGCGCCGTCGCCAATCACGGTCGGCCCCTTGCCCTGGTAGGACTCGTCCAGAAAATCGGCAAAAGGATACAGGCTGAACCAGTCCGCCCTGTGCGTGTGATTGCCGCCGAGCAAGATTACCGCCTCCGCACCGATGCATACGTAATCACCAAGATAAAGCGGGTCGATGTCCCATTGCGGCTCCCACGCCTGCAGGCTGTATTCGTCGCCATACAGATAGCGCACCACGGATTGTTCAAAGCTGCCGCTCCACGCATCGCTGTAATAGCTGTGCGTGCCCTTGATGTGGATGTTCGGGTTGCGAACGGTCTGGTAAATCAGTTCGACTTTTGACCAGTGTTTTTGATGTTGCATACAGGTTGCCATGGCGATGCTTGATACTCCGGATTGTCCCCTCCCGCACTGGAAAAGCAAGGGTCGGTGGCGGCCTGATGCGTGATGGCCGGGACCAGGAAGCATGTCAGGGTGCTGGCCGGTGCAGGAAGTATCCGGTTTTCCATGGAGGTCGCGACTGGCGCGACATCATTATTCGATATGACGAGCAGAAGCGGGGTGGGATAGAATTTATGCCTCTTTACCCCCTCGGCCGACTGGCTTCTGACTGGATTGAAAATGAGTTCTGGAAATAAAATCATGAAAATGATTGCTGGTGCCGTATTGCTTCAATGTTGCGCGATGGCGGTTGCCGATGAACTGCCCCCGGATGAAAAAACACCAGAGCTGGAAAGCCCGGCCAAGGCAAGAATAAGAGTTTTTGGCCGGAATAGCGTTTATGTGGATCTGTTCAAGAACAGTGAATGCTATACGATGAAATTCATTGGCACGGCACCGAACCAGATTGTGGCCTCCGGCGGATTTTCCGACACCATGGGCTCTTTTTTTGGCACGGTCTCGAATGTCACCATTGGCATGCCGGAATCGCCCACCACCAGAAGAATCAACGACATCAGCTTTTTTGGCGCGCGCGCGTTTTTCAAAGAGTATGAAATCGAGGCCGGGCAGCCATTGACCCTGAACAGTGGTATTGTTGATCCCCATGCCTCATGCCAGGTGGCTGCCAGCTTTATCCCCCAGCCCGGCAAGGATTACGAGGCGTTTTTCCAGATCCGGGGTTCGGCCTGCGTTCTGCAAACCGGGGAAATCGTGATGACGCCGGATGGCACCGATCTGGCCGTGATTGCCGGCCTGAAGCGTGCGTTCATTTGCAGCGAAAACAAATAGGGCAGCCGGATGGCCATCCGGGTTGTCGTGCCCGCAAGGCCGTTCAATGCCCTATAACCCGTTCTCCCCGCACGCGACCACCGTCTTCGTGATGGCCAGTACCGGCCAGACCTCTTCCACGCTCACGCGACGGTCGGCATCGACCAGTGTGCGCGCGTGCTTTTCCTCGCCGGTCTGGCGGGTCACGGACTGCCAGCAGACGTCGCCGGTTTTCTCGACCGTGCGACCCAGCTGATAGGGGACGGTCAGTTCCATGATATTGGCCTCGTCGCCATGGGCGATCTGCCGGTGAACCGTGAATGTCCGGGTTTCAGCGTCGGCAGGTGCGCCGGCACAGGCCTGGCTGGCCAGAGCCAGAACGGTGGCAAGCAGCGTGATCCGCGTCGACCTCATCATTCCTCCGCTGTGGGGCAAGGCACCGGCATGTCCTTATCCGCGCCGTGCCGGCTCGGCCTCATGAATGAACACCGTATACGTATCCGCCGGATGCGCGACCCGGGCCAGGTCCAGTGCATGGCCGATGGCGCCACGGTGATAGGTACCGTGGTTGATGATGTGGAACAGGATCTCCTGCCGGCTCATGCAGCCCTGCCTGCCATCGGCAAACGTGAACGAGAGCCGCTGCTGCCGTTGTGCCGGCGTCAGGTCTCTTGCCTGACAGGAAAACCATTCGCTGGATGCCGCCAGCCTTTGCGCCAGTTCCTGCAGATCGGGAACCGTGTCGGTGTTGGTCGCGCGGTGCGGGGCCGGGGTGCCGGCCAGGCGGGCCCTGAACAACTCTTCCACGATGACCATGTGGTTCAGCTGCTGGGCCGTGAAGGCGGCGGCTTCGGGAAACGCTGCCCGGTCAATGCGCGCCATGGCCGCCAGCGTGCGGCGGTCTGACCATTGTTTGTAATCGAATGCGCTGACCAGCATGGGTCCCTCCGGCGATGAAATCGGCAAGAGGCCGATTATCGCGCGGGCAGCGGCGGGTTTCCATGCCGGAAAGGTATTCAGGCGGCGAGGCGTATGCCAAAACTGACGAACAGGCCGCCGATCATGCCGTGCAGCAGGGCCTTGAGCTTTTTCTGACGCGAAAACACCCTGGCCAGACTGGAGCCGGCCAGAATCAGGATGCTCAGGTAGCACATGCTGAAGGCCTGCATGATGAGCCCGAGAACCAGGAAGCTGATTGTCGGATAGGCATAGTCCGGGTCAACGAACTGCACGAAGAATGACAGGAAAAACAGGATCGCCTTGGGATTGATCAGGCTGATCATCAGTGCCTTGCGGCAACTGGTCCCGAACGGGGTGTGCTCGCGGGCGGCGGGGGCTTCGGTGACGTCAGCCTGGACGGTCTCCGTGCGTTTGCCAACGAGTGAGCGCACGCCGTTGAACAGCATGCCGATGCCGAGATAGCACAGGTAGGCTGCGCCAGCCAGCCGGACCACATTGAACAGGAACAGATTGGCATGCAGCACCGAGGCGGCGCCCAGGGCGGACAGCGACATCAGCACCGAGTCGCCGATAAAGATACCCAGTGCGCCGCCGTAGCCGCTTCTGATGCCGCTGCGGGCCGCGGTGGTCAATACGTAGATCGAGTTCGGGCCCGGCACCAGCACAATGGCGAGCACGCCCAGAATATAGGAAAACAGATACATCACACCAAACATGGCAAGCGCTGGACCGTATGAATGGCGCCGGAAAGGCACCTTGCGGCAAGCATACGCGCAGTGCCGATCATGCGGTCTGCACATGTCGCGAGGGTGACAGGTGCTGACTCCCTTCTGTGGAATCCGCTGCCGGTGATGGCAGAAACGCCCGGATTTGATCCAGGGCCAGAACTTGCGGACGAATATCAGTGACTATCCATTACCGGCATGAGGCGCTCCATGACCGTCAGCAGGTCGGCGGAGCTACAGTCGAGCGCGCGGGCAATCCTGAGAATGAGGATCAGTGACGGCATGTGTTTGCCGCGCTCGATCTTGCCCATGTGCGAGCGTTCAATGCCTGCCAGCTGGGCCAGTTTCTCCTGGGCGACACCCTGTTCCATTCTCAGCTTGCGAACGACGTTGCCGAATGCCTGGGCGGGGCCGGTTTCAAATGTGGTTGTGCCAGGTGGCCGGCCATGCCGGGTCATGAGCTTTTTCATGTTAAAAGCGTCATGGATTGTTAACCCTGCCGCAACGTTAAATTTAACTCTTTTATCCCGTCATTCTTCAACATTTTTATACCCTGCCGGTTTGTTATGCAAAGTGCGAAAGTTTTGTTGAATTGCGTATCCGCCTGGGATATGCTTTAAAAACTGATACCCGATACCCTGTCGACAATATACATGCAGATTGTCGATGCTTTTTTGCGTCCATTACAAGGTGGTGTGCCTGTTTTCCGGACGATTTCCGCATTTTCCCGGAAGGGCGGTGTGCGTTTGCGGCATGGGGATGGGGTGCCCTGTTTCTGCATCAAGGAAAGTGAGCTGTTCATGCGTGACAACCAGCCGGTTACCTCGAAAGAGGTCCTGTATCCTCGCCATGCGCAATTGATCACTACGACGGATTTGCAGGGTGACATTACCTTTGCCAATGACGATTTTGTTGCCGTATCCGGTTTCAGCCGCGAGGAGCTGGTCGGGCAGCACCACAATATCATTCGCCATCCGGATATGCCTGCAGCCGCATTCAGGGACATGTGGCAGACAATTCAGTCCGGCCGTTCATGGAAAGGCATGGTCAAGAACCGCTGCAAGAACGGCGACTATTACTGGGTTGATGCCTATGTCACGCCGATTCTGAAAAACGGGCAAGTGGTCGAGTACCAGTCCGTGCGCACGCAGCCGGACGAGCAGGCCCGGGCCCGGGCCGAACGGCTGTACCGGACATGGCGTCGGGGCCGGCAGGCATGGCGGATGCCGGGGCAGAAGAGCGCCTGGGGAACCCGCATGGCGCTGGTGGCCGGCATGCCGGCCACGGCGCTGGCCGGGCTGGCCGCCGGTTCGGGAGACCTGCTGATGGCCGGCAGCGCACTGCTGGCAGCCGTGGCGTCCGGCGGCGGCGTCATGGCCCTGCTGACACCGTTTCGCCGGCTGGTGAACGAGGCCAGTCCGTGGGGCGAGGGTCATCCGGATCTGGCCTATCTGTACAGCGGGCGCCGGGACGAGCTGGGGCGCATCCGCTATAGCCTGCTGACGCGGACCTCGGAAATGCGTGCCATCGTTGCCCGGCTGGAGAATACCTGCCACTACCTGCTGCGCTCGAAAAAACGCAGCGACGCTTTTGTCGAGCAGTCGAATCAGGCGATTCTTGGCCAGGGCCAGCATGTGGAGCACATTGCCAGTGCCATGGCCAGCATGCTGGATGGTCAGCACCAGGTCGCCCAGTCGTCGGCCCGGGTGGCGGAGGCCTCGACCGCATCGCGCCAGGCAACGCTGCAGGGGCGGGAACAACTGGAATGCATGGTGCAGGCCATCGACCGGCTGGCTGCGTCGCTGGACGGGACGCGGGCCACGGTCTCGGCGCTGGAACAGCGCAATCAGCGCATCAGCAAGGTCATCGACGTGATTACCGATGTGGCGGAGCAGACCAATCTGCTGGCACTGAACGCCGCGATCGAGGCGGCCCGGGCCGGGGAGGCCGGCCCGGGCCGGGGAGGCCGGCCGGGGATTCGCGGTCGTTGCCGACGAGGTCCGCAGCCTGGCGCAGCGCACGCAGGAATCGACCCGCGATATCCGCGACATCATTCTGGGGCTGGTGACGGAAACCCGCGCCTGTGTCGAGGCGATCAGCGGCGGGGTGGAAACCTCGCAGCAGACGGTCAGTCTGGCCGGTGAAACCGACCGCGCCTTCGGCATGATCCTGGAGTCCGTGGGCAATATTCATGAACTGGCAGCCAGTGTCGATCGTGCCATGGCGGAACAGTCCGTACTCAGCGAGCAGACCAGCAGCCAGATGCGGGTACTGCGAGAAAGTGCAAACCGGGCCGTCGATGCCAGCCGGGAAGCCGGAAACGAAGCCGGAAAACTGGGCCGGCAGGTTGATAACCTCAATTCTCTCGCCGGGCATTTCATTGCCAGTCTGAGCAAATAGGTGCAGTCTGTTCCCCCCGCAGTTCTCCCTTAATAAAGAAAGCACTCTCGCGAGTGCCAGAAACCGGTGCGGTTTCCGCATAGCGCCATACCATGCCCTCATTCCCGGCTGATCCCGTCATTGCATTACTGCTGTCCGCCCTGGTCATTGCCCTGGTCGTGGTCATGCTGGCAATCAAGCGACTGTTTTATTACCGCCGCCTGTTTCTCCGCGAGGAGGAAAGCGAGTCGCGCATGCGGGCCATTGTCGAGACGGCAGTGGACGGCATCATTACCATCAATTGCCGCGGCATCGTCCAGGCATTCAATCCGTCGGCCGAACGACTTTTCGGCTGGTCGGCCGATGAAGTCATCGGCCACAATATCAAAATGCTGATGCCGGAGCCGGATCAGTCGCAGCATGACGGCTATCTGGCCAATTACCTGAATTCCGGTGCCGCCAGAGTTATTGGCGTGGGACGGGAAGTGACCGGTCTGCACAAGGACGGGCATTCCGTCCCGATGAGGCTTGCCGTCGGCCGGGTCGAGCTGCCGGGCGAACCGCTGTTCGTCGGCTTTGTTTCCGACATGACCGAGCGCCGGGCGCTGGAATCCTCGCTGCGCGAGGTGGCCGAGCGTGCCGAACAGGCCGCTGCGGCAAAGGGGATCTTTCTGGCCAATATGAGCCATGAGATCCGCACCCCGATGAATGCCATCATCGGTTTTACCGAATTGCTGCTCGGCGGTGAGCTGTCTGATCTGCAACGCCGCCACCTGGGAACCGTGCGCCAGTCGGCCCGTTCACTGCTGGGCCTGCTGAATGACATCCTGGATACCACCAAACTGGAGAAGGGCGCGTTCCGGCTGGAACAGATCCATTTCTCGCTGCAGGCGCTGGCGACCCAGGTCATGGCGTCAATGCGACTGGCTGCCGAGGCCAGATCACTGGAACTGACGGTGCATTTTCCGCCGGATCTGGACGAGTACTGCGTGGGCGATCCGCTGCGTGTCCAGCAGATCCTGACCAACCTGGTCGGCAATGCCATCAAGTTTACCGAGCGGGGCCATGTCGGCCTCGATTTCCGCCGCGAGGATGGCTGGCTGTTCATCGAGGTGCGGGATACCGGGATCGGCATGAGCGCCGAGCAACTGGCGAGGATTTTTGCGCCCTTCACCCAGGCCGATACCTCGATCAGCCGCCGCTTTGGCGGCACGGGGCTGGGGACGACCATTGCCCGGCAACTGGCCGAGCTGATGGGCGGGACGATCGAGGTTGAAAGCGAGCCGGGGCACGGCAGTGTCTTCCGGGTGGCGCTGCCGCTGCCGGCCGGTTCGGCACCGGCGGAAAAGGCACAGACCATCGGCACCATGAGTCTGCCACCGCTGCATATTCTGGTAGCGGATGACGTGGCACAGAACCTCGAATTGCTGACCCTGATCATGGAGCAGGGCGGGCACAGGGTCACGACCGCGCGCAATGGCGAGGAGGCCCTCGAACAGTTCATGGCTGGCCGGTTCGACATTGTGCTGATGGACGTGCACATGCCGCACATGGACGGTCTGGAGGCCGTGCGCAGGCTGAGAAGCTGTGAGCGGGAGCAGGGGCGGGTGGCGACACCGGTCATTGCCCTGACCGCCAGTGTCCAGGACACGGACCGGGAGGCCGCCCGCGAAGCGGGAATGGACGGCTTTGCCATGAAGCCGCTGGATGTACCCCGGCTGCTGGTGGAGATGGCCAGGGTACTGGGACTGCAGCAGCCGTTTCTGTCCCCCCGCGCCGCTCGTGCCGCCGTTCCTGCCATGACGCCGCTGCCGCTGGCCGACGAACCGGCCGGGTCGGCGCGGCCGGCACCTGCTGCCCGGACCCGGGCCGACCCGGTGCCGCCGTCATGGCCCGACGCTTCGCCCCGGGCGGTCCAGGATGCGGTCCGGACCCTGCTCGGCTACCTGGCCCGTGGTGAACTGGACGACCCGTCCCTGCAGGCCGTCTGCGAGGGATTCCGGGCGCAGGGCGAGCAGGAGCGCGGGCAGGCGCTGAACAGTGCCGTCGATGCCTTCGATTTTGATCTTGCCGAACAATTGCTCCGGGACTGGCTGGCCCGCCTGCCGTCCGACCAGGCCGAATGCCACTCATGATGCGACAGAACGATGCCAGACCGACCCTGCTGCTGGTCGACGACGAGCCGGTCAACCTGCAACTGCTGCGCCATACCCTGCAGGACGACTACCGGCTGCTGTTTGCCCGGGACGGGAACAAGGCGCTGGCACTGGCGCGGACCGGACAGCCGGACCTGATCCTGCTCGACATCATGATGCCCGGCATGTCGGGCTACGAGGTGTGCCAGACGCTGAAGCAGTCAGCCGCGACGGCTGACATCCCGGTGATATTCGTGACGGCGCTGGCGGAGGCGGCCAACGAACAGCATGGCTTTGACCTGGGGGCCGTCGACTACATCACCAAGCCTTTCAGTCCGGCCATCGTCAAGGTCCGCGTCCGCAACCAGTTGTCCCTGGTGCAGGCCGACGTGCTGCGCCGAACGCGTTTGCAGATTGTGCAGTGCCTCGGAATGGCCGCCGAATACAAGGACAACGAGACCGGGCTGCATGTGGTCAGGATGAGCCACTACGCCCGGGTGCTGGCGCTCGCTGCCGGCTACAGTCCGTCCGCCGCGGAGGAACTGCTGCATGCGGCGCCGATGCACGATGTCGGCAAGATCGGCATTCCCGATGCCATTCTGCAGAAGCCGGGCAAGCTGACCGACGCCGAGTGGCAGATCATGCGCCAGCACACGGTCATCGGTGCGCGGATCATTGGCGAGCATGACTCGGGCCTGCTGCGGATGGCCGCCATCATTGCCCTGAATCACCATGAGAAGTGGGATGGCAGCGGCTACCCGCAGGGATTGCGCGGCGAGAACATTCCGCATGTGGCGCGGATCGTCGCCATTGCCGACGTGTTCGATGCGCTGACCAGCGTCCGCCCCTACAAACAGGCCTGGCCGGTCGAAAAGGCGCTGGCGCTGATCCGGGACGAAAGCGGTCGCCACTTCGATCCGGAACTGGCCGCGCTGCTGCCGGGCTGCATGGATGACATCCTGCGCATCAAGCAGCAGTGGGCCGAGCATGAACCGGCGCGCACACCGGCGTCCGTGCCGCTGGTCTGAGCCGGCGCCGGCGTCTGGCAGCCGAACTGCGTCTAGCATGTTTACCTTTTCAATGACACCCCCCTGTTTGCGGATAGGCAATTGTCATTGAAGCGGATTGCTTTGCATAAACAATTTTATTCCCTGATTCAGGCTGGATATCGATAAAGATTGCGTGCTCTGAAGCGCAATCTTTATCAAAAAACGCCCGGCGCCGTGGTCAATAATGCTCTTATGCAATAAAGACATCCTGAATCGGGTATTTTCCGATGATTTTCATAAAAACCACGAGTTGTCTTTGGATGAAAAAACACATGGCGACTTGTGACAAGTGGGTTGAGGCACGTCAAATCACGACAGGTACACTCTCCGATAGACTCAATTCCGTTAGTAGAAGAAACGTCTGGTAAAAAATAAGCAGAACATTCTCTGACAAGCGCGCACCCCGTCGGCAATATGCCGCACCAGATGCGCACCTTCCCATAGGAAAGCCCCTGGCCCGGCATTAGCCCCGCCTCGGCACAACTTTTGATGCGGAGTTCCTAATGGCTTCCCTGAGCATAAAAAGACCGATGCGTTTTCCAACCGCGTTCACCATTTTATTTGCCATTCTGCTGCTGGCGATAGGTATGACCTGGATTATTCCTGCCGGTTCATATTCAAGACTGGCCTATTTGTCAGACAGTCATACTTTGCAAATTACCACTCCGCACGGGGTAACGGAAAAAATACCTGCCAGCCAGCAAGCGTTGACCAAACTGAATATCAATATTGGTCTCGACAAATTTGCCGATGGCACCATTCGCAAGCCGATTGCCATTCCGGGTACGTATGAACGTCTGCAGCAGCAGCCAAAGGGTCTGGGCGACATTACCGTCAGCATGGTCAAGGGCACCATTGAAGGGGCCGACATCATCGTGTTCATTCTGGTGCTGGGTGGCCTGATTGGCGTGGTGAACAAGACCGGTGCCTTCGATGCCGGGCTGGTGGTGCTGGCACAAAAGACCAAGGGCAACGAGTTCCTGTTCGTGATGCTGGTGTGCATGGTCATGACGCTGGGGGGGACCACCTGCGGTCTGGAAGAGGAGGCGGTGGCTTTCTATCCGGTACTGGTGCCGATTTTCCTGGCGCTCGGCTATGACTCCATTGTCTGCGTCGGCGCGATCTTCCTGGCCGCCTCGATGGGGACCACGTTCTCGACCATCAACCCGTTCTCGGTGGTGATCGCGTCCAACGCGGCCGGCATCACCTTTACCGATGGTATTGGCTACCGGGTGTTTGGCTGCATCGTTGGCGGTCTGGCCGTTATCGGCTACCTGTACTGGTACTGCCGTCGCATCAAGGCCGATCCGTCCTTCTCCTACACCTATGAAGACCGTGAAGCCTTCCGCGCCCGCTTCCTGAAGAGCGACAACAACGGTGAAGTGGTGCCGTTCACCACGCGCCGCAAGCTGATCCTGACCCTGTTCGTCATCGCCTTCCCGATCATGGTGTGGGGTGTGACCACGGGCGGCTGGTGGTTCCCGCAGATGGCGGCTTCGTTCCTTGCCGTTGCCATCATCATCATCTTCATCTCCGGACTGGGTGAGAAGGAAGCGGTCGACGCATTCACCCGCGGCGCATCCGAACTGGTGGCCGTGTCGCTGATCATCGGTCTGGCCCGCGGCATCAACATCGTGATGGAACAGGGCATGATCTCCGACACCCTGCTGGACTATGCGTCCAACCTGGTGTCCGGCATGCACGGCACGGTGTTCGCGGTGGCGCAGATGCTGGTGTTCTCGCTGCTGGGCTTTGTCGTACCGTCGTCGTCCGGCCTGGCCGTGCTGTCGATGCCGATCATGGCACCGCTGGCGGATACCGTTAACATCCCGCGTTCGGTGGTGGTGTCGGCCTACAACTGGGGCCAGTACGCGATGCTGTACCTGGCGCCGACCGGTCTGGTGCTGGTCACCCTGCAGATGCTGGGCATCCAGTTCAACAAGTGGGTGAAGTTCGTCTTCCCGATGGTGGGATTCGTGCTGGCCTTTGGCGGACTGATGCTGGTGGTGCAGGTCATGATGTCGTAGTAGCGTGAGCAAACCCCGGGCCTGACAAGCCCGTCCCGAAGCCAGGTTCCCGAGGAACCTGGCTTTTTTTGTGCCCTGATCCGGTTCCGCATCCTGCCGGCCGCGGCGCGCGCAAAGTTGTTTCAACGCAAACAGGCAGTCCAATTTGCCATGCTATATATGTAAATATTTCCCGCAATAATGGCTATTGCGTATTCTGTCGTCGGAAAACAACGGAGGCGCGCGATGCGCAGTAACCTGCCTGTAACGCAGCATGAGCTTTTTCTTCAGCCCAGACGTCCGATCGTGACCAAGACGGACCCTGGCGGGCTGATTACCTATGCGAACCGGGCCTTTATCGACATCAGCGGGTTTACCGAGGAAGAACTGATCGGCCAGCCGCACAATATCGTGCGCCACCCCGACATGCCGCCCGAAGCGTTCGAAGACATGTGGCGCACGATCCAGGCGGGTCATTCGTGGCGGGGAATCGTCAAGAACCGGAGCAAGTGCGGGGGTTTCTACTGGGTGGAAGCCTATGTGACGCCGTTGACGGAAAACGGACAAACCGTCGGTTTCATGTCCGTCCGCACTCCGCCAACGCAACAGCAGAAAATCGATGCGGAAAAATGCTGTGCCGAAGTGAAGGCAAAGCGCGCCCGCTTCCCCTCCACCAGCCTGAAGCAGAACTGGGGCCTGAACCGGTACCTCTGCGTGGGCCTGTTGCCCCCCTTCGTCGCACTGATTGCCCAGCTGCTGGTGCCGGACGAAATCACGCGGGACATTCTCAACCTCGGCAGTATCCTGTGGCTCGGAATTTCCGCCTGGCTGCTGCACCGGAGCATTACCGTCCCGCTCAACCGGACCCGGGCGGGTCTGGTCAGGCTGACCGAAGCCAATTTCAGCCACACGTTCGCCAAATCCGGGTGCCGTGAAATCCAGCAGATGCAGGCATCGCTGGAAACCATGCGGATCAATCTGCGTGCAGTGATCTCTGACGTGGTGGCCGGCGCCGGCACCGTCAACGCGGCGGCCACGTCCACATACAACCAGTCCGACGCGCTGCAGAAGAGAGGTGAGCAGACGCTAGAAGGAGTCAGCCGGATTGCTGCCGCGCTGGAGCAACTGGCGGTGTCCACTTCCGAGATTTCGTCCTCTACCGGTGCCGGTGCTGCGCATGCCAGTCATGCCAGCCAGCTGGCGGAGAACGGCGAGGACAACATGAAAGTGACGGAGGAGGCCGCCCGGACCGCCTCGCGGGAGTTCAACAGCACCCGCGACTCCATTTCCCTGCTCAAGCAGTCGGTCACGGAAATCGGCTCCATCACCTCCCTGATCCGCGATCTGGCCGACCAGACCAACCTGCTGGCGCTGAATGCCGCCATCGAGGCGGCCCGCGCCGGCGAGCAGGGGCGCGGTTTCGCCGTGGTGGCGGACGAGGTGCGCAAGCTGGCCGAGCGCACGACCGGCAACACCCGCGATATCGAGCAGTCGATCGGCGTGCTGACCAGCCAGACCGGGCAGGTCACCAGCAATATCGAGGCGGCGCTCAGGCAGGTGGTCGAGATCGAGCAGGCGATCCAGACCGTCAGCAACAGCCTGACCGAGATCCGGGATGCCAACCAGGGCGTGGCCTCGGCATCCGGCAGTGTCAACGACATGCTCAAGCAGCAGTCCGCTTCCGCCGCCGAGGTGGCCCAGAACATGGAGCTGATGAGCTCCATGACCGAGCAGAACAGCCAGAGCATTGCCACCGTGAACCAGGTCGCGGGCGAGCTCCGCACCACGGCGCATGACCTGCAGCAATTGGTCAAGCGGTTCGAGGCGCACCTGTAGGCCGGCTGAAGGGCGCATGAGCCCGTCCGGCCGTGGCCGCGCCATGACCGTGCCATGAGATTTGCTTCTTTGAATACCCTGTTCCGTTACCCATAATGACTGTCAGGCGCTGACGTCCAAGTGCATGGGGTGAGGCGATGGAAAAATGGGTAGAAGATCTACTGGAAGCGTCACCGACCGGCATTGCGATTCTGGATCGCCAGCTGCGCTATGTGCATATCAACGGCCGGCTGGCCAATTCGAACGGACTGGCCGTTCAGCAGCATCTCGGTCGTCGTCCGCGGGATATCCTGCCGGCCATCGGTCCCGCACTGGAAGACATCATGAACGAGGTGATGACCAGTGGCACCGCGCGCTGCCATTTCGAGGCCAGTGCGGAAATCCCGGCCGGCTCCGGCTGCATGACTTTCTGGGATGCCAGCTATCACCCGCGTTTCGATGACGACGGCATCGTGTGCGGCATCATCGCCATGGTGGAGGACATCTCGCTGAAGAAGCAGGCCGAGCAGGTCATGCGCAACGGCAGCGAACGGGTCCGCAAGGTGCTGGACGCACTGTTCACCTTCGTCAGCGTGCTGGATGTCGATGGCGTGCTGCTGGAGGCCAACCGGGCGCCGCTGGAGCAGGCCGGGCTGGCGCTGTCGTCGGTGCAGGGCAAGCCATTCTGGGAATGCTACTGGTGGAACCATGATCCGCTGACACAGGCCCGGCTGCAGGAGGCCATCGCCCGGGCGGCGGGCGGCGAGACGGTCCGCTACGATGTGGCCGTGCGCATGAAGAACGACAGCCGCATGACCATCGACTTCATGCTGACGCCGCTGCGGGACGGCAGCGGGCATATCGTCAATATCGTTGCTTCCGCCATCGACATCACGGCCAGAAAACAGAACGAGCTGGCGCTGGAGATCAGCGAAACCTACTTCCGCCAGGTCGTGGAATCCACCCCGGACGGGCTGATGATGGTCGACGGCCGCGGGCAGATCCGCCTGATCAACACCCGGATGGAAGAACTGTTCGGTTACACGCGCAATGAACTGGTCGGCGAGTCGATGGGCAAGCTGCTGCCGGACGATGTCCGCCACCTGCACGTTGACTATGTGCAGGGTTTTTTCCGCCAGCCGTCGGCGCGCAGCATGGCCAACCGCAAGCCGCTGTTCGCCCGGCGTCAGGATGGCTCGCAGTTCCCGTGCGAGATCGGGCTCAATCCGATGCAGGTGGGCGCCGAGCTGCTGACCCTGGCCTGCGTGACCGATGTGTCGGAACGCTATTACGCCAAGCAGATGCTGGAAAAAGCCCTGCAGGAAAAGACCGTGCTGCTCGGTGAGGTCCACCACCGGGTGAAGAACAATCTGCAGGTGATCTCCAGCCTGCTCAGTCTGCAGTCACGCAATGCCACGCCGGAAGTGCACAAGGCGCTGGTGGACAGCCAGAACCATGTGCGCTCGATGGCGCTGATCCACCAGCTGCTCTATGAGCGCAATGACTTCTCGCGCATTCCGGTGTCGGTCTATGTCGAGCGCCTGATTCATCTGCTGCGCGATGTCAGTGCGACCTATGGTTCCCATATCAGCCTCACTTTCCGCCGCGAAGGCGAGGAAGCGTTTCTCGAACTGCAGAACAGCATCCCGTTCGGGCTGATCCTGAACGAAATCGTGATCAATGCCTGCAAGCACGCCTTCGAACCCGGTTGCCCCGGCACGGTGGAAATCGTGATGCTGAGCGGGGAGCAGGTACAGGTGCAGATCCGGGACAACGGCAAGGGCATTCCCGACGACGTGAAGCTGGGAACGGCTTCCACTCTCGGTTTCCAGCTGCTGCCGCTGCTGGCCGAACAGTTGAAGTGCACGTTGACGCTGCGGTCCGGGCCGGGTCAGGGCAGTTGTTTCACCATGGTCATGCCAGACCTTATCCGGGAGTCGTGATGGGCTATCGCATCCAGATTGTGGAGGACGAGCGCATTGTTGCGCTGGACCTGAAAATCGCCCTGCAGAGCCTGGGCTTTGACGTGGTGGCCTGCTGCGCCTCCGGCGAGGAAGCGATCGTGGTTGCCGGCGAGGCCCGGCCCGACCTGATCCTGATGGACATCCATCTGGAGGATGGCATTTCCGGCACTGAAGCCGCGCTGATCATCCGTCAGGAACTGGGCATTCCGGTGGTATACCTGACGGCCTTCGCCGAAGAGATCATCCTGCAGCAGGCGGAAAAGAGCGCGCCGTACGGCTATCTGCTCAAACCGTTCGAGTTGCGCGAGCTGAATGCCACCATCCGCATGGCGCTGGCCTGCCGCATGGCGGAAGTGGAAGTCCACAAGCAGCGCAAGCTGCTGATGCTGGCGGTGGAAACGGCCCAGCTGGGTATCTGGGAGTGGGACAAGCAGCAGTCGCTGTTCACCGGGCAGGGGTATTTCGGCAAGATCACCGGACTGGACATGGCGCCGCGCCAGGAAGTCATCCCGCCGTTCCTGCGCCTGCTGGAGCATGCCGACCAGGGCCGGCTGAACCAGCTGATCAAGGACCGGGGGCGGGTGGACATGGTCACCGCCATCACCCCGGACGACGGCGAAGTGGTGTGGGTGGAAATGTCGGTGCAGGAGTACGAGCCGCAGTGGCAGGAGAACGCCAAGCAGATCGGCGTGCTGCGCGACATCACCGAACGCATCAAGTCCGAGCAGCTGCTGCAGCAGGCCGGTGCCGTGTTCCAGTCCACGGCGGAAGGCATCGCCGTCATTGATGCCGAGCGGCTGGTCAAATCGGCCAATCCGGCCTTTCTGCGCATGACCGGATTCTCGCTGATCGAAATCCTCGGCATGGACATCGACGAGTTGCTGCACGTGAAAAAGCACACGCCCGATTTCTACCACAGCATCGCCCAGATGCAGGATGTGGGCTGGCATGGCGAGGTGATGTGCCGGCGGAAGAACGGCGAGCAGTTCCCGGCCTGGGAACATATCTGCCAGGTGTCCTACGACAACGAGTTTCCGTCCCACTTCATCATCGGCTGCACCGATGTCAGCTCGATCAAGAAGGCGGAGATCGAACTCAACCGCATGGCCTTTCACGATGCGCTGACCGAACTCGGCAATCGCTATCTGCTCAATGAGCAACTGGCGATCGAACTGCGGCGCGCCGAGATCAACGGCAGCGAAATCGGACTGGTGTTCATTGATCTGGACGGTTTCAAGCTGATCAATGACGGCCTCGGTCATGCCACCGGCGATCTGTTGCTGAAGGTGGTGGCGCAGCGCATTCGCGAAACCATCCGCCGCTCGGACATTGCGGTGCGCTTTGGCGGCGACGAGTTTTTCATTGTCTGCCCGCACAGCAGCGAGGCGGACTGCAGCATCGTGGCCAGCCGTCTGCTGGAAAAGCTGGAACAGCCGATCGTGGCCAATGACGAAACCATCGTCGTCACCTGCAGCATCGGCATCGCCATGTATCCGCAGCATGGCACCACGGCGGAAAAGCTGCTCAGTGCTGCCGACAGTGCAATGTACGAGGCCAAGGAATCCGGCAAGCGCCGCTTTTGCACTTTCAACCAGTCCATGGCGGAAAAGATTCACGAACGCTTGCGGCTGGAGCAGCGACTGCGGCAGGCGGTGAAGGAGCGCCGCTTCCTGCTGCATTACCAGCCGCTGGTCCGGATGACGGATGGCGCACTGATCGGCTTCGAGGCCCTGCTGCGCTGGCAGGACGGGGACCGGCTGATCCCGCCTGACACTTTCATTCCGGTCGCCGAGGAATGCGGGCTGATCCAGGAAATCGGCGGCTGGGTCCTGCAGCAGGCGTGCCAGGAGGCGCGGCGCTGGAATGTCCGCTACGGCCACCCGCTGAAAGTGGCGGTCAACGTGTCGGTGATGCAGTTTGTCGAGCCGGATTTTCTGCAGGGGATCGAGGACGTGCTGGCCACCTCCCGGCTGGCAGCCTCCCTGCTCGAACTGGAAATCACCGAAAGCGTGCTGCAGTCGCTGGAGGACAGCAAGCGCATTCTCAAGGCGCTGAAATCGGTGGGCGTGTCCGTCGCCATCGACGACTTCGGTACCGGCTTCTCGTCAATGGCGGTACTGAAGGATCTGCCGGTCGACCGGCTGAAGATCGACCGCTCCTTTATCTGCAACATTCCCGAACTGGCCCAGGATACGGCGGTCTGCAAGGCCATCATCATGCTGGCCGGAAGCCTGGGACTGGGCATTACCGCTGAAGGCGTCGAAAAGGCCGAACAGGCCGATTTCCTGAAGGAAAACGGCTGCGATACCGCCCAGGGCTATCTGTATGCCCGACCACTGGATGCCCGTGCGCTCGACGCCTATCTGGCGCAGTATTTTTCCCGCGGGCCTGCCGGCGGTCAGAGCGGTCAGCACGACCCGTTCATCACCATGATCTGGCCCGGGGCGGAAGGCTCGCAGCCTGCCTCCTGACAAGGCAGGGCTGCGTTCAGGCACGATTCAGGCCGTGACGTTGATGACTTTCCCGGTTGTCTGGCCACTGCTGTTGACCGAAGTGGCCGGCGTCGACGATGCCGGCTTGCTGCTGTCGTTCGCGTCGCCGTTACTGTTCCGGTGGTTTCTGACTTCAGTCGAGCCGTGCTTGTGGTGAGGGGCGTGGGCAGGGGAAGTCCCGTTTGTATTGCTGACGGAGGCGGTGCTCATGAATCGATCCTTTGCAAGGTGACAACACGAAATGGCACGCTGGCCACAGGGCAGCAGCGCTCCAGACGGTGTCACTGGCCGCAAGGCCGTGACCCCATGCATTGTCCTCACCGATCATTAGGACCCGGATATATTCATAAATAAATTTGCCACCGATCAGGCCATGTCACATGGCTGGCTGCGGGCCATCCGGAAGCGGGATGGAATAGCTGCCGGAGCCCGCCATGATCCGCCGCCTGATTCAACGGGAACCGGTTTGTCTGGCACCGGATGGCGGAACGGAATACGTGCCGACCACATGGGCGACCGGGTCTGCGACACCTTCCGAATAAAGGGCGACTTCCCCCATCACCAGGCTCCTGCCGACTTTCATCAGCGCGCACTTGCCGATCACCCGCTTGTGCGATTCGGGTTTTCTCAGAAAATTGATGGTCAGGCTGGTCGTCACTGCCAGCGGCACGATACCAATGGCGCCGAGCACGGCCACATAGAGGGCGACATCCGCCACCGCCATCAGGGTCGGCCCCGACACGGTCCCGCCGGGGCGCAGATCGGCCTCTCCGGTTTCCAGCGACACGGTGGCACCCCGGTCGCCCACGTCCTCGATGACCACTCGCGTCTGTGGAAATTCAGCCGCTATGAAATCGGCGATTTCTTCCCTGCTTGCCATGTTCATCCTCCTTGCATCGCCGTACTGTGCCCTGCTGCCGGCGCCGGCGCTACTGCTGCCGGACTCCGGTCATCGACCGGGGCCTGTCTTCCCGCTGTCCGGGTCTGCGGGATGGTGCCGGTCGCGGTCAGCCAGCGGCCATCGTGCTCCGGGCAAAGTAGTCGGTCAGAAATCCGACGAACACCCGTACCCGGGTCGACTGTTCGAGCCGGGGCGGATACAGCGCCCAGATGTCGGCCGGCGCGCCCTGCCAGTCCGGCAGGACCTGACACAGGCGGCCGGATTGCAGACAGGGCGCCACATCCCACAGTGAGCGCAGCAGGATGCCGTGCCCGTCCAGTCCCCAGTTGACGGCGGTTTCGCCGTCATTGGTCGCCAGCGGACCGCCAACCTTGACCGTTTCCTGCCGCTGGCCGGCGTGAATCTGCCAGTGGCCGTAGGCATCGTGGTTTTCGCGCACCACGATGCAGGCATGCCGGCTCAGGTCGCGCGGGGTGACAATCGGCGGGTGGGCGGCGAGGTAGGCCGGTGCGGCGCACAGGATGCGGCGATTGGCGACAATCTTTCTGGCCACCAGCCGCGCTTCGGGCGGTTCGCCAAAGCGGATGCTGACGTCGAAGGCACCGGCCGTGAGGACCGGCATGCGGTCGCTCAGCTGCAGCTGTACTTCGGTCTTCGGATATGCGCGCACGAAGGCGGACACCGCCGGCGCGATATGCCGGCGGCCAAAGCCCAGCGTGGCATTGACGCGCAGCAGGCCCTGCGGCGCCGACTGGCTGCCGGCCAGTTCGCGTTCCAGCTCGGCCAGCTCGCTGAGGATATGCCGGCCCTTGTCGAGGTAACGCTCGCCCTCGTGGGTCAGGGCCAGCGTGCGGGTGGTGCGGTTCAGCAGCCGCACGCCCAGTCGCTGTTCCAGCGCGGACAGCCGCCGGCTGACCGAAGGCGGCGTCACGCCGAGTTCCTGGGCGGTGGCACTCAGGCTGCCGCACTGCATCAGCCGGGCAAAGAAGGCCAGATCGGAGACATCGCTCATTGTTGCGCTCAAGTAAAGAATGGCTTTCCCTGGGCGGAATTATATCCATTCTTCGACAGGCTACACTGGCGGCCTGTTTCCGGGAAAACGCAGGCGATGACGATGGCGCTGATCATGACACTGGGTCTGGCCCTGCTGCTGGGGGCGGCACTGGGCGCACTGGGCGGATTGCTGGGCATCGGCGGCGGCATTCTGGCCATCCCGGTACTGGTGCTGCTGTACGGCATGGACCAGCAACTGGCCCAGGGCACGGCGCTGGTGATGATGGTGCCCAATGTACTGATCGCCTTCTGGCGCTACCGCCAGCGCAACCCGTTTCCGCTGCGCACGGCGCTGGCCATCGGGCTGACCTCCATCCTGTCCACCTATCCGGCCGCGCGGCTGGCGGTGGCGCTGGATGCCCGGCTACTGAAGCTGGCGTTTGCCGTCTTCCTGCTGTGGCTGGCGGCGTATTTTCTCTGGACCAGCCGGCCGCGTGCCGGCAACGCCAGCCCGGGGGCGCACTGGAACGAACGCTATCTGCCGGCCGTCGGCGTGGTTGGTGGCCTGTTCGCCGGCCTGTTCAGCGTCGGCGCCGGCATCGTGGCCGCGCCGATTCTGGTGCGCGGTTTCGGCAAGCGCCAGGCGGTGGCGCAGGGGCTGGCCCTGGCACTGGTGGTACCGGGCGCGCTGGTCGCCCTGGCTACCTATGGCCGGGCGCAGCATGTGGACTGGCGGCTGGGGGCCGCGCTGGCGGCCGGCGGCATGGCCACCGTATCGTGGGGCGTGGCGCTGGCGCACCGCGTGCCGGAACGGCGGCTCAAGCAGTCGTTTGCGCTGATGCTGCTGCTGACGGCGCTGCTGATGATCGGGCAGCCCTGAGACCCGGGGGCGCCGGGCCGCTAGCGGGTCGTGGCCATCAGCCAGTCGCGGAACGCCTCCATGGCCGGGGTCGGGATACGGGACTTCAGATGGGTCAGCCAGTAACTGCCCATGTTGACGCTGAGGTCGAACGGCTGGCAGATGCTGCCGCCGGCCAGGTGGCGCCGGAACATCAGCGCGGGGGCCAGGGCAAGGCCGACCCCCTGCAGGACCGCATCCATCATGGTCAGTGAGGAGTCGAACACCACCTGCTTGTGCGGCGGTACCGGCAGCGGCAGCCCGGCAGCCTCGAACCAGCGCGTCCATTCTTCCGGCCGGTAGGAGCGCAGCAGGGTCTTGCCGATCACGTCCTGCGGCGTTCGCAGACCCTGCGCCATGTCCGGCGCGCACAGCACCGAGAACGGTGCCTCGCACAGTTTTGCCGCCGCCGTGCCGTGCCAGGCCCCATCGCCAAAACGGATGGCGAAATCCAGCCCTTCGGCGGCGATATCCACCCGGTTGTTGTGGGTGGACAGCCGAAGGTCGACAAGCGGATGGCGTTCGCGGAAGTCCGCCAGCCGTGGAAACAGCCAGCCGGCGGCAAAGGTGCCGACGGCACCCACGCTCAGCACTTCCCGGAACCGGCCGCCCTGGAAGCGGTCCAGCACCCCGGCCATCCGGTCGAAGCTGTCCTGCAGCACCGGCAGCAGGCTTTCGCCCTCCTGGGTGATCATCAGCCCCCGGGGCAACCGCTTGAACAACCGGACATTGAGCTGCCCCTCCAGCTTCTTGACCTGATAGCTGACTGCTGCCTGGGTCACGCACAGTTCGATCGCCGCTTTGGTAAAGCTGCAGTGCCGCGCCGAGGCCTCGAAAGCGCGGAGGGCATTGAGCGGCAGGTGAGGGCGATCCATGCTGAGGCCAGATTTTATTGATGTCAGGGGCAAAATATCATCGTTTGTCGCCACCATCCACCGTGTATACGATGCGCTTGCCCAAATAATTAAAGGACATGACCGATGAATCTGGTTTGCCGAAACCGGCTGGCAGCCGTGGTTTTTTCCCTCGCGGCCAGCGCCGCCGCCCTGCCGGGCAACACCCTGGCGGCGGACGATCCGCTGACAACCCGAGTGGCCGCCATCGAGCAGTCGCTCAATGCGCGGCTGGGGGTCGCCGTCATTGACACCGGGACCGGCCGCGAGTGGGCGTACCGGGGCAATGAGCGTTTTCCGATGATGAGCACCTTCAAGCCGCTGCTGTGCTCGCTGCTGCTGTCGCAGGTCGATCAGGGCCGGGAAATGCTGGACCGGCGCATTGAAATCCGGCCGGACGATCTGCTTGAACATGCTCCCGTAGCCGGGAAGCATGTGGGCAAGGCCGGCATGAGCCTGGGCGAGCTGTGCGAGGCGGCGATCACCCAGAGTGACAATACCGCCGCCAATCTCGTGCTTGAGCGAGTCGGTGGCCCGGCACGGGTGACGGCTTTCCTGCGTTCACTGGGCGACAGCAAGACCCGGCTGGACCGCAACGAGCCCACGCTGAACGAAGCCCGCCCCGGTGACGAGCGCGATACGACAATGCCGGTCGCCATGGCCGGCTCGCTGAAGCAACTGGTGCTGGGACAGACACTGTCTCCCGCCTCGCGCCGTCAGCTGACCGACTGGCTGGTTGCGAACCGGA
The DNA here is from genome assembly GCF_000620105.1 of Microvirgula aerodenitrificans DSM 15089. Classification (NCBI taxonomy): domain Bacteria; kingdom Pseudomonadati; phylum Pseudomonadota; class Betaproteobacteria; order Neisseriales; family Aquaspirillaceae; genus Microvirgula; species Microvirgula aerodenitrificans. The sequence goes on from NZ_JHVK01000017.1 coordinate 41,600, forward strand.
CCGGTGATGCGAAGATCCGCGCCGGCCTGCCGGCCGGCTGGCGTGTCGGCGACAAAACCGGCTCCGGGGCCAATGGCAGCATGAATGATGTCGCGGTGATCTGGCCTGCCGGCCGGAAGCCGGTCGTGCTGGCCATCTTTATCACCGGAACCGGGGCATCGGTGGCGGCGCGCAATGCCGCCATGGCCGACATCACCCGGGCGCTGGTGGATACACTGCCGCACTGACCGAACCGCCCCTGAAGGCCCGGCACTAAAGAGGGAGGGACTTTGCTGGCGGAATGCGCAGGTCGTCAAGCGCATGGGCATTGTTGAGCATCCTAAGCTTTCGACGAGCCACGTTCTGGATTTCCGCCGGCAGCTGTCGGGAGATCTCCCCGAGTCAGATCTTGCCGGTCTCCTTGTCGATGAAGTTGTGGATCGCCATGCGTGGAATATAACGCGGGGCGTTATCCCGTCAATGCTGGCGCAAGACGGCACGGCAAGACCGCCGCGGAGGGAAAAGTCACTGAAATCCTGCCCATGGTTAGCTTCACCGCCCGGGTTGCACACTGCTGCAACTGAACACCTTGTTCGCAACCAGGAGCTGACCATGCAAGACCGAATGCCCTCGATTGACTCACCGGACGGCCTGTTCCACGACGGCAATCCGTTTACCGGCGAGATGGGCACCATCGTGACCTCCGCACACCTGAACGATGTGCAGTCGGGCATCCAGGACCTGCAGACCGAGGCGATCACGCTGCTGGCCGCTGCCGGCATGCAGCCGGAGCCGGCGCGGAAAAACCAGTGGCTGCAGGCGCTGAAGGCGCTGTTCCTCGGCCGGGACGACAAGGCGCGCGACAGCGCCGCGCTGGACGGGCACCCGGCCGCGTACTTCGCCAGGGCCAGCGACCAGGCCGCCGGTCTGCCGTTGCTGTTTCCGCTGTGGTGCCCGAACCGCGCCGCCATTCCGGCCGGCTATGCGCCGGCCGACGGCCAGCCCCTGGCGCGCAGCCTGTACCCGGATGCCTGGGCCGGCATCGTCGCCGGCAATGTGCCGGTGGCCACCGACGCCGCCTGGCTGGCCACGCCGACCGAGCGCGGCAAGTTCACGGCGGGGGATGGGGCGGGCACGTTCCGGCTGCCGGATTACAACGGCAAGTCGGCGGGGAGCTTGGGCGCGCTGTTCATGCGCGGGGATGGGGCGCTGTCGGCTGGGGCTGACGGCATGATTCAGGGGGATGCGATCCGCAATATTGTCGGTGAGTATTGCGACGATATTTTCAGACGGTCGTCCCGGGCGACCGGGCCGTTCGTCGAGGGGACGCAGGCCACAACGACTGGTGCAGGTGGTTCGACTGGAGCCTCCTACTCGCTGAAATTTGACGCGTCCCGCCAGGTGCCGACAGCTCCGGAAAACCGCCCGCTTAACGTCACCGGCTGCTGGGTCATCCGCCTGTTCGGCGCGGTGGTCAATCCCGGTGCAGCCGATGCGGCGCAACTGGCGACCGAGGTCAGCAAGCTGGGGGCGGACAAGGTGCCGTGGACTGCATTTCAGGGCTCGCTGGTCACAAACGGTTATCGGCGATTGCCCGGTGGAGATATTGAGCAATGGGGCAGTGTCTCTGTGCCGGGTGGAACTCAGGTTACGGTGACATTCCCCATTGCATTCCCATCCGCATTGTTCAATGTACAGGTCACGCGTGATGGACTGGCCGGCAATGCGCCGACGGTAAACCCGCCGTTCGACACGACCCGATGCGCGATTTTCAACGGGTCGACGACAACCCAGATTCTCTATTGGAGGGCAATCGGAAAATGAGCATCATGCTGTATTCCGCGCAGGCTGGTGGTTTCTACGACCGCGAAATCCATGGCGACGCCATCCCTGCCGACGCAATCGAAATCACCCGCGACGAGCATACCGCCCTGCTCACCGGCCAATCCGCCGGCCAGTGCATCGAGGCCGACGAACATGGCCACCCGGTGCTGCGCGATGCCCCGGCACCGGATGACAATGCGCCGCCCGCGCCCGTCGCGATGCCCTGATCACCGCGACCGACTACCTGCTGATGCCGGACTACCCGGTCAGCGCCGGGCAACTGGCCGAAGTCCGTGCCTATCGCCAGGCACTGCGCGACCTGCCGCTGCAGCCGGCCTTTCCGCAGGCAATCGACTGGCCGGCACTGCCGGCAGGCTATGCGGCGGACGAGGCCGCCGCGCAAGCCAGCGCGATATAGTCCGCGACATGCCTGTCCGCCATATCTTCCAGCTGTTGCAGCTTGATATGGCGGCGCAGTTTCCCCTGTCCCTCCAGCATGTGGAACGGGTCCGGCAGCGAGGCACCGGCGCTGAATTCCAGCGTGACGTGGTTCGCATACGAGAACACGCCGCAGAACGAGCGGGTAGTGGAAAACAGGATGCCGCCATACTTGACCTCCTCGCTCACCCCGTCGCCCGCGGCGAGGGCGAGGTGTCTGACCTGCTGCACGATGGCGTGGTTGCGCTCGCTGACGAGGCGGATGTCCTGCAGCAGGGTCTGGATTCTGTCGGTGTTCATGAGTGGCCCGGGGTCGATGGCATCCGCGCATCATAAACGGGCGCCGGTGCCCTTGCCGAGGCCCGGCTCATTCCCGGAATGTCCGCTGCAGCAGGATGATCAGTACCAGAACGGCCGCCACGCCGGTTTCGAGCCGGAAAAAATCCTGACAGGACAGCAGCATCGCCTGTTGCACCAGCTCGCCGACCAGCAGCGCCAGCCGCTGCTCCTGCCCGAGTTGCGGCAGCAGTTGCTGCAGGTGGTCCATGGCTTCCGTGAACCGCGGGGCATGCCAGGAAAAGCCCTCGGACAGCCGCTGGTAATGCAGGGCATTGCGTGCCTGCAGAAATACGGTGCTCAGCGCCACACCCATGGAAATGGCCAGTTGCCGGACGATGTTCTTGGTCTGGTAGGCGTGGGCGAACTGCGCCGGCCGGACCTCGCGGAAGGTGCCTTGCGCCACCGCCATGATGAACAGCGACATGAAGCCGCCGTTCAGCAGCAGGATTGCGGTCAGTTGCCACAGCGTCATGCCGGGATGGATCATGCTGGTCATCAGCAGGCCATAGGCCGCCAGCAGCGCGCAGGCGATCAGCAGCATGATGCGAAGCCCGGGCGCCCGCCGCCGGAACAGCAGGGCGGCGTAAACGGTGGCGAACAGCATGCCGGCCAGAAAGCTGACCGAGAGCAGCTGCCCGGAAGTCGGGACATCAAAGCCCAGTGCCTGCTGCACCATGACCGGCAGGATATAGCTGTTGGCGGATACCAGCAGATAGCAGCAGAAATAGAAAAACAGCCCCAGCACATAGCGCAATTGCGCCAGCGAACGCCAGCTGTAAACCAGGCGGGCATTGCCGCCCTGCAGGCGGATCGCCACCAGTGCCGCCATGCCGCACAGCGCCAGGATCATCAGCAGCTGTTGTGCCTGGCCGAAAAAATCATACGGTGTCTGCTGGATCAGCCATTGCAATGCCAGCACTGCCGCTGCCAGCCAGGCCAGCGCGTGCGGGGTGGACGACGAGGGGCGTGGCCGTCGCGCCCGCAGACTCAGCATACGGGTGGCCGGCAGGGCCAGGGCCAGCCACGGCAGGATGCCCCAGAAGATCCAGCGCCAGTCCAGATGGCGCAGCGCCTGACTGCCGAGCAGGGGGCCGAACGCGGAACCCAGCATCAGCGCATAACCAAAGCACAGCAGGCCGAGTATCTTGCGTTTGTCCTGCAATCGGTCGACTTCGACCCGCGCGGCGGTAAAAAACACCGCGCCGCCCAGCCCCTGCACCGCCCGGCCGAGAATGAAGGCCGCCGGCGTGCTGGCGCAGGCGCAGAGCACGGCGCCAAGCCCGAACAGCAGCAGCGAGCCCTGCACGAACCGGCGCGGCCCCAGCCAGTAACTGCAGCGCTGGTGGTTGAACAGCACCACAATCGCCGTGCTCGCATAGGCCATGGCTGCGTAGCTGAATTCTTCAGGCGCGGCGCCGATGCCGCCCATGACGGCGCTGGCCGCGAAATTCAGCATGCCGTTCTGAATGAATTCCAGACTGGCTACCAGCATGATGGCGAACAGGTAACGGCGGGGAGGCTGAAAATGACTGCGGGAGTCGAACATGCCGGCGGGTGACGAGTAATGAATTCACCAGTGTAGGGAGTCCGGATAAAGTAATAAAATCAATACTCATCATGTAATATATTACTATGAATAATATCAATCCCGTGCAGTTGCGGCGGCTGGATCTGAACAGTCTGGTGGTGCTGCACACCCTGTTGACGACCTGCAGTGTCAGCGCCAGCGCGGAGAAACTCTGCCTCGGACAACCGGCGGTCAGCCATATCCTCAAGCGCCTGCGGCAGCGGACCGGGGACCCGCTGCTGTACCGCCATGGCCGGGGCATGGTGCTGACGCCGCTGGCCGCGTCATTGCTGCAGCCGCTGACGCAGTGGCTGCAACAGGGCCAGCAATTGTTGCAGCCGCAGGCTTTCGATCCGGCAACGGCGCAGGCAAAGGTACGGCTGGCCATGCCGGATCTGCTGGAAGTCGCCCTGTTGCCGGCCCTGATCATCCAGTTGCAGGACTGCGCGCCCGGCCTGCAGCTGGAAGTGCAGGCCATGTCATCCGCCGAGGTCGGGCAGGCGCTGGAAAGCCAGCGCATCGACTGCGCGATCGGCTATTTCCCGCATCTGACATCCCGGCTGCGGCGGCAAACGCTGCTGGTCAGCCGTTTTGTCTGTCTGCACCATCAGGACCGGCTGCATCTGCCGGCGACCTTGTGCGCGGCGGACCTGGCCGATGTGCCGCATGTCTACACGTCCTATGCCGGCGACAGCGCCAGCATGGTTGACGACTATCTGCACCAGCATGGCCTGCAACGGCGGATTCTGGCCAGCATGGCCAGCCTGCTGGCCATTCCCGTCTTGCTGGAGCAGTTGCCGGCGGTATCGGTGCTGCCCGACGTGATCGGACAGGTCGTCAGCCAGCGCAGCCACGGCCTGCAGCTGAAGCCGATCGCCGATGCGGACCTGTCCATCGGGGTCGAACTGTTGTGGCATCCCGGGCTGGAGGCGGACCCGCTACAGGCATTCCTGCGGCAGCAGATCTGCAGTCAGGCTGCGCTGCTGCAAGCGTCGCTCGACCGGGCCGGGGCGGCTTACAGCTGCGACAGGTCTTCCAGATAGCCGGTGCGCCGCAGCACGTCGGCGGCGGGCAGCCGGTATTGGGCATCCATCCACTCCGGATGGTTCGGGACCTGTGCCGAGAACGTCGACAGAAGCGCATCGGCGCCGCTCTCGGTGTAGGGCTGGTCGCGGATCCAGGTGTAGTCGGTGCGAACCGACGGCGTGAACGAGGTGTGCTCGCGCAGCATCAGCGTGCGGCCGAGGCCGATGCCGGCATGGGCGGTGGTGGCCTTGTAGCCGGCGACGCCGTCGCGATCATCCTGGTTGGCCCAGGAGCCGAACGGCTTGACCCAGACGGCGCGGTGCATTCTGTTCATGTCGGGCTCCGGTTTATTCGAACGGTATAAGCGACTGGGACTGTAATGAAAAAATGACGGCTGGAACTGAGCGAATCTGAGCAACGGCAACCCGGGTTAACACCGGAGAACAAGGGATAAAACATCGCGCCGGCGGTGAGGTCGCCCGCCCGGCCTTTTTTACCCGGTTATTTTCAGGTATCATGCTGATGTATTTCCGGATTATTAAATTATTGTTTTAATAATCCGGCAGATTTCCAATAAAAATTTGATTGCAGTCAGGTAATGAAAATCGTCAGATTGTCCAGTCGTCCGGATCTGATCCCGGAGATTGTCAAACATTTGCACGCTGAATGGTCAGCTTTCACCAACTGGTCGAATCCGGAAAAAATCAGGCAGCGCTTTCTGAAGCGCAGCCAGCCGGAAACGGGAGAAACCTGTTTTGTCGCCCTCGGCGATGAAAAGAAACTCCTCGGTACCGCCAGCGTGCTGCAGCATGAAATCAAGGAAATTCGCGAAGGCACTCACTGGATGAGTGAGGTGTATACCTGCCCGGACGCGCGCGGCAAGGGCATTGGTACCGCCCTGATCGAGAAATGTGTGGATTATTGCCGGGCGCAGAATTTCAAGGATATTTATCTGTATACGCCGGACCAGCAGGCGCTGTACCGCAAGCATGGCTGGCGCGCCGTCAAGTCGATTGAATATGACGGCGAGCAGGTTTCCATCATGAAGCGCACGCTGGCCTGAGTCGCCCTCAGCCCGGGTCGAGCAGACGCGGGCCGGCGCCTTCGCGCGACACCTCGTCGCCCGGGTTGCGCAGCGGGCAGTCGGTCAGCGACAGGCAGCCGCAGCCGATACAGGTGCCGAGCTGGTCGCGCAACCGCTGCAGCCGCGCGATCCGGTCATCCAGCACTTCGTGCCATCCGGCAGACAACTTCGCCCAGTCCGCCGCGCTGACCGGGCGGTCGTGCGGCAGGCAGGCCAGGTGTTCGCGGATTTCCGCCAGCGGAATCCCGGTGCGCTGCGCCACCTTGATCACCGCAATCAGCCGCAGGACCGCCCGGGGATAGCGGCGCTGGTTGCTGGCATTGCGCCGGCTGGTGATCAGGCCCTGGGCCTCATAGAAGTGCAGTGCGGACACGGCGATGCCGCTGCGGGCGGCAACCTCGCCGACACTGAGTTCGCGGGCGAACTCTTCTGCCGTCATCGGCACGAAGGGCCCGGTGGACAGATCGCGTCGCACTGATCGCTTTGGCATGAAAAGTTTCCCGTTCCAGTATGTGGGCACTTTACCTCAAGCAAGGTTGAGGAAATAGAGTGCCGGCTACTGTTATGCCGAACGGAAGCCATTCATGGTCGATCAACCCGATATCTCTCCCCGTCCACGCCTTTCCCGCGCCGCGCTGGGCCCCACCCTGGTCCTTGCCCTGCTTGCCGCTGGCCTGTCCGGCTGGCGCCAGTGGCGGCACCCTGCGTCCGCTCCGCAGCCGGCGACACCGGTTGCCGTGGTCGCCACCGTGCTGCAGGCCGGCGATGCCCCCGCTGCGCTGGATGCGGTCGGTTCGCTGCGCGCAGTGCGCGAAGTGGTGCTGGCTCCGGAATCCGCCGGCCGGGTGACCGGTCTGCACTTTGCCTCGGGCACCCGGGTCGCGGCCGGCGACCTGCTGGTCCAGTTGTATGACGCGCCGGAGCGGGCCGATCGCGCTGCCGCGCTGGCGCGGGTCCGGCTGGCGCAGACCCTGCTGGCCCGCTCGCGGCTGCTGGTACCGACCGGTGCCGAGCCGAAAGAACTGCTGGAGCAGCATCAGGCCGAGCTGGATCAGGCGCAGGCCAGTGTGCAGCAGCTTGATGCGCGGATTGCGCAGAAGCAGATCCGGGCGCCGTTCCCCGGCGTGATTGGCGTGCGCCAGGCGGACCTTGGCCAGTACCTGAATCCCGGTGACGCCATTGCCGCCCTGGCGAATATTGACCGCCTGTACGTCGATTTCTCGATCCCGCAGCAGGCCCTGGCGCAGGTGCGGGTCGGCGCCACGGTGCGCGTGGCGGCGGATGCCTGGCCGGGGCGGGCGTTTGTCGCCACGGTCAGTGCCATTGAGCCGCGGGTCGACCGCGATACGCGCAATCTCCGGCTGCAGGCGACGCTGGACAACGCCGGCGGCGCGCTGCGACCCGGCATGCATGTCAGCGCGGCCCTGCAATTGCCGCCGGAACGCCAGGCGCTGGTACTGCCGGCGACGGCAGTCCAGCTGTCGGCGGCCGGTGACAGCGTGGTGGCGATCCGTGGCGACCGGCCCCGGCAGGCGGGAACCGCCGAGCGGGTGGCAGTCACGCTGGGCCGGCGTATCGGTGACGACGTCGTGGTGACGCGCGGACTCCGCGCCGGCGATGTGGTGGTGACCGAGGGCCAGCTGCGCATCCAGCCCGGCGCGGCGCTGCGGGTCAGCCGGCTGGTCGGCGCGGGGGGGCACTGAGCATGCGCTTTACCGATCTCTTTATCCGCCGCCCCGTCCTGTCTCTGGTGGTCAGCCTGATGCTGCTGCTGATCGGCGGCAGTGCGCTGTTCTCGCTGCAGGTGCGCGAGTACCCGAACATGGAAAGCGCGACCATCGTTATCGACACCCGCTTCCCGGGCGCCACCCAGGCGGTGATGCAGGGCTTCGTGACCACGCCGATCGCCCAGGCGGTGTCGACGGCCAGCGGCATCGAGTACCTGTCGTCCACCTCGACCCAGGGCAAGAGCCAGATCAAGGCCAAGCTGGTGCTGAACGCCAATGCCGACCGGGCGATGAGCGAAATTCTGACCAAGGTCCAGCAGGTCAGGTACCAGTTGCCGGAAGGCGTCAACGATCCGGTCATCAGCAAGATGACCGATGGTGCGTCGGCCATCCAGTACGTGGCCTTTACCAGCGACACGCTGGGTGTGCCGCAGATGACCGACTTTGCCGTCCGCGTGGCCCAGCCGCTGATGACGTCCGTGCCCGGTGTGGCCTCGGTCGACCTGTTCGGCGGCCAGGCGCTGGCGATGCGCATCTGGGTGGATCCGGCGCGGATGGCAGCGCGCGGGCTGACCGCGCCGGATGTGGCGGCGGCGCTGCGCGCCAATAATGTGCAGGCGGCACCGGGGCAGTTGAAGGGCCGCGACACGGCGATCAACCTGACGGCCGGTACCGATCTGACCAGCCTCGACGATTTCCGCAAGATGGTGGTCAGGCAGGGGAGCGGGGGACTGGTCCGCCTCGGCGATATCGCCACGCTCGAAATCGGCGGCCAGAATTACAACAGTACCGCCAGCAGCAGTGGCCGGCCGGCCGTGATCCTGGGCATTTCGCCGACGCCGGACGGCAACCCGCTGGAGATTGTCCGGGCGGTCAAGGCGCTGCTGCCGGCCATCCAGCGCGTGGCCCCGCCGGGGATGACCGTGTCCAACCAGTTCGACGTGGCGCATTTCGTCAATGCGTCGATCGACGAGGTGATCCACACCCTGATCGAGGCGGTCGCCATCGTGATCGTGGTCATCTTCCTGTTTCTGGGCTCGTTCCGCGCGGTCATCATTCCGGTGGTGACCATCCCGCTGTCGCTGATCGGCACGGCGGCGCTGATGCTTGCCTTCGGCTTTTCGCTGAACCTGCTGACGCTGCTGGCCATGGTGCTGGCCATCGGCCTGGTGGTCGATGATGCCATTGTCGTGGTCGAGAACATCCACCGTCATATCGAGGACGGGCTGTCTCCGGTGCGGGCGGCGCTGGTCGGCGCGCGCGAGATCGTCGGACCGGTCATTGCCATGACCCTGACCCTGGCCGCGGTCTATGCGCCGATCGGGCTGATGGGCGGGCTGACCGGTGCGCTGTTCCGCGAGTTTGCCTTTACGCTGGCCGGCTCGGTCATTGTCTCCGGGCTGGTGGCGCTGACGCTGTCGCCGATGATGAGTTCCTGGCTGCTCGATGCCAAAGTGAGCGAAAGCCGGCTGTCACGGCGGGTCGAAGCTGCCATGGGCCGGCTGACCCGGAACTATGACCGGCTGCTCGGGCAGACGCTGGCCGCGCGACCGGTGGTGCTGATGGTCGGCGCGGCGGTGCTGGTGGCCATTGTCGTGCTGTTCAACGGCAGCCGGCGCGAGCTGGCACCGTCCGAGGATCAGGGCTATGTCTTTGTCCAGGCCAGGGCGCCGCAGTACGCGAATATCGACTACACCCAGCGCTATTCCGGCCAGATCGAACAGCTGTTCAAGTCGCTGCCGGAGTATGCGAGCAGCTGGTTCACCAATGGCACCGACGGCGCCAACAATGCCTTTGGCGGGGTGCTGCTGACGGAATGGTCGGCGCGCGACCGCAGCGCGGCGCAGATCCAGACCCGGCTGAATGCCGACGGCGCCGCTGTCACCGGTGTGTATGCGGCAGCCTTCCTCGGCGCGGCGCTGCCTGCCGGCAACGGCGGCCTGCCGGTGCAGATGGTGTTGCGTTCGCCGGATGATTTTCCGGTGCTGTATGCCGCGATGGAAAAGATCAAGGCGGCGGCCTGGGGCAGCGGTCTGTTCGCCTTCGTCGACAGCGATCTGGCCTTCGACAGCCCGGGGGCGCGGATCCGCATCGATCGCGAAAAGGCCGGCGAGATGGGAGTGACGATGAGCGCCATTGCCGACACGCTGGCGATCCTGGTCGGCGAGAACTACATCAACCGCTTCAACTGGCACGACCGCTCCTACGACGTGATCGCCCAGGTGCCGCGCGCGCAGCGGCTGGCGCCGGACAGCCTCGGGCAATTCCATGTCCGCGCCGCCTCGGGGGCGCTGCTGCCGCTGTCCACCGTGGTGGGCTTCGACATGCACCCGGAAGCCAACCGGTTGCCGCAGTTCAACCAGATGAATGCGGCCACGCTGTCGGCGGTGCTGGCGCCCGGCGTCACCATGGGCCAGGCGGTGGATTTCCTGCAACACCAGCCGGTTCCGGCCGGCGCCAGCATCGACTGGCAGGCGGACAGTCGCCAGTACGTCAGCGAGGGGAACCGGCTGACCGTGTCTTTCCTGTTTGCGCTGGTGGTGATCTTTCTGGTGCTGGCGGCGCAGTACGAATCGTTCCGCGATCCGCTGGTCATCCTGGTTACGGTGCCGCTGGCGGTGTGCGGGGCCCTGGTGCCACTGTACCTCGGCTTCAGCACACTCAATATCTACACCCAGATCGGCCTGGTCACCCTGATCGGTCTGATCTCCAAGCACGGTATTCTGATGGTTGCCTTTGCCAATGAAATCCAGAAACACGAGGGGCTGGACCGGGTTGTGGCGATCCGCAAGTCCGCCGCCGTCCGCATGCGCCCGATCCTGATGACCACGGCGGCGATGGTGGCCGGGCTGGTGCCGCTGCTGTTTGCCAGCGGCGCCGGTGCGGCCAGCCGGTTCGCCATCGGCATCGTGGTGGTGATGGGACTGCTGATCGGCACGCTGTTTACCCTGTTTGTCCTGCCGACGGTCTATTCCTTCCTGGCCCGGGATCACCGGGCGGCGCACGACAGCCTGCGGGCGCGCGAACTTGCCGTGGCGGAGGTGGCCCATGACTGAGCGCCCGATCGTTTCCCGCCGTAGCGGCAGCGGGCTGCTGGCTGCACTCGTCATGACTGCGGCAGGCTGCGCCAGCGGGCCGGACTACCGGGCCGCGGCCGTGCCGGCAGCGGCGGCCGGCGCCTTCGTGTCGCCGGCAACCCGCGCCGTGGCTCACGGGGCCGAGCTGCCCGACGACTGGTGGCGGCTGTACGAGGACGCATCGCTGGACGCCCTGGTGCAGACTGCGCTGGCAGCCAACACCGACCTTCGCATTGCCCAGGCCAATCTCGACCGGGCACAGGCGATGTTCCGCGAGGCACGCAGTGCGCAGTGGCCGGCCACGACCGTCAGCGGCAGCGCGCAGTATGGCCGTGACGCGGCCGCATCGTCCGGCCCGGGCCGGGCGCCGGTGCAATGGTCGTACAGCGGCGGTCTGCAACTGGCTTATGAAGTCGATCTGTTCGGCCGGGTTCGGCGCGATATCGAGGCGGCGCAGCACGACGCCGGAAGCATGGCGGCCGCCCGTGATGCGGCGCGGGTCGCCGTCGTGGCGGAAACCACTCGTGCGTATGTGGAGGCCTGCACGCTCAGCGAGTCGATTGCCATCGCCCGCGAGTCGGTGACGCTGACTTCGCACAGTCTGGAACTGGTCACGCAGAAATGGCAGGCAGGCTCGGCATCCCGGCTCGATGTGGAACGGGCCGGCGCCAGTGCCGCGCGGGCACGGGCGGCACTGGCGCCGCTGCAGGGGCAGCGGCAGGCGACGCTGTTCGAGCTGGCCGCGCTGCTCGGCCGTCCGCCGGCCGCCGTGCCCGGGACGGCGGCGCAATGCCTGCAGGCACCGGTGCTGCGTGGCCCGATGCCGGTCGGGGACGGTGCGGCGTTGCTGCGTCGGCGGCCGGACATCCGCCAGGCCGAGCACCGGCTGGCGGCAGATACTGCACGGATCGGCATTGCCGTTGCCGATCTGTATCCGCGCATTACCCTGGGCGCGACGGGCAGCCGGCTGCGCAACGACGCAGGGAACCAGGACTGGTCATTCGCCCTTGGGCCCTTGATCAGCTGGCACTTTCCCAATGTGATGGCAGCACGCAGCCGTGTCGGGCAGGCGAAAGCCCGGACGGCCGCCTCGCTGGCCGCCTTCGATGGCACGGTGCTGACGGCGCTGAAGGAGGCCGAACAGGCGCTGACGATCTATGACGCGTCGCTGTCGCAGCATGAGGCGCTGCGCGATGCACGGGACCGTGCCGGCCGGGCATACCGACTGGCTGATCAGCGCTGGCGGGCAGGTGCCATTGCCTATCTCGACGTGCTGCTGGCACAGGCCGACCATGTCGAGGCCCGCGCCCGGCTCGCTGCCTCTGCCCTGCAGGTCGGCAACGACCGGGTCACGCTGTTCAGGGCGCTGGGCGGGGGGTGGACGGCGGCGGCGGTGTCGCCGTACCCGCCTTCCAGCGATAGATGAAAAACAGGGCCATGCCGTGCCGGATGAAACATTTGGCATGGTAGCCGCTGGCACGGAGCCGCGTCACGGTGTCGTCGTCCAACCGGGTCATGACCATCACTGTCTCCTTGAAAGGAAGCCATTCCGACCGCGCTCGCCGCTATACCTGGAACTGGGCGATGGTGGTCAGCATCCGCTGTGCCTGATCGTTCAGGTTGGCGGCGGTGGCCGAGTTGTTCTGCGAGCTGGAATGGCTTTCTTCGGCCATCTGTGCCACGCGTTCGATCTGCTGGGCGATGCTGGTGCTGGCCAGCGACTGCTCGCGCATCGAAAACGAAATCTCGGAAATCTGCTCGACGGCACCGCTGGTGCGCTCGAGGATGCGGTTGATGGCCTCGGTCGCCTGGTTGGCCGAGCTCATGCCGGTTTCGACCTGGGTGACCACACCCTTCATCGAGGCGACCGTCCGGTTGGCGTCTCCCTGCATCGACTGCACGGTGGCGGTGATTTCCTGGGTCGAGATCGCGGTGCGTTCGGCCAGCTTGCGTACCTCGTCGGCGACCACGGCGAAGCCGCGGCCGGTTTCGCCGGCACGGGCGGCTTCGATCGCTGCGTTCAGCGCCAGCAGATTGGTCTGGTCGGCGATGTCCTTGATCACATCGATCACGGCGCCGATCGACGTGGTCTTTTCCTGCAGCTTGACGATCTGCTCCGCGGCCAGCTTGACGCTGTCCGAGGTGCTGCGGATGGCACTGATGGTCTCGCCGATCACGGCGGCGCCCAGGGTGGCTTCCTCGCCGGCGGCGCGGCCGCTTTCATCGGCCTGGGCCGAGCGGTCGGCAACGTGGTTGACGCTGACCGTCATCTGTTCGACCGCCGCCGACATGCTGGAGGTCGATTCGCTGACCTGTTCGACCGCCTGCGACATCTGTTCCGACGAGTCGGCGACCGCCGTGGCGTGCCCGCCGACTGCCTGACCGATCCGGGTCAGTTCGACAAAGCTGGTCTGCAGCATCTGCAGCAGCTGGTTGAAGCGGGACGCGATATGGGCGATCTCGTCCGTGCCGCTGTCGTCGACGCGCAGGGTCAGGTTGCGTTCGCTGGTGATGGCGACGATCTTGACTTCGAGCTTGCCGAGCGAGGCCTTGACGCTGAACGCCACCCACAGACTGGAACCGGTAATCACGGCCAGCAGTGTCAGCCCCAGCGCCAGCAGCGTCCATTTTGCGTTCTGGCCGGCCTTCACGGCATCGAGGCCGGACTGGGTACCGAGGGTCTTGTTGAACTCGACCAGCTTGTCGATGGCGGCATAGGCATCGGCGGCGACCGGCGTGATCTTGTCCTTGCTGAACTGCAGCGCAGCCGCGTTCCCTTCCACCGTGCCCTTGCCGGACAGCGCCAGGAAGTCGGCCATCGACGCCTGCCATTTCTTCAGCGCCGCCAGCGTCGCCTCGACATTGGCGCGATCCTCATCGTTGATGAGCAACGTGCTCTTGTAGGTGTTGAGGTCCTTCAGCAGCGTGTCGACATTGCTCTGGATACCCTGTTCTGCCTCTTTCTTGTCGGCGGGATCCAGGCTGGCGGCATGGATCATGGCCTGCCGGCGCGCCTCGATGTAGTGGGCCTTGACCTCTTCTGCGATGACCAGCGAGGGCTGGGCATTCTGGGTGGCATCGATGATGCGCTGATCCACTACTGCCATTTGCACATACAGCGTGCCGAGCATGGCGACCAGGCCAATGAGACTGATCGCCGCCATGCCATACAGTTTAGTCGAGATTTTCATATAGCCACCTTCAATAAGTGGGGAATGACGGGGGCTGGCCGGCAATGAGTGCCCGATGCTCAGTCACTGAGAAAAAGGAATAAGCGGGAAGGGCATTGACGTGTCACGCTACGCGCATGACATTTAATTTATCAGCATCGTTACGCTCTGGTAAACCGTTTGCTGAATATTTTTTTTCACCGCTGTCACGCGCCGTTCATAACGACCGTATTTGGGTAAAAGCCCTGTCCCTATTGGCCTGATTGTCAATTTTTATCTGCCTGACTACAGCATGCATCTTGAAACTTAGGAGCGGCACAGCTGAAATTAACTACCTGAATATTCTGTGTTACAAAATTTTCATTCAAGATCAAAAGTGAATTGCCAGTCAGCAATGGCCATGAAATCGGCCAAATGTTGAAAGTGCAAATATAACGGCCGTTACCATTGCCTGGAGGCCCTGCCGGGGAGGGCGGGTCCGGTCCCGCTGCCGTCTGCGGCCACCGCGCTGTGCATGCCGTTCAGATACAAATGGTAACGTCCGGTGCGCTAGCGCACAGACACGCGTTCCGGCCTGTGTCAGTAATGGTTTCACTCCTCCGCAAGGCATCACAACCGTCGTGCCGCGGGGTCGGAGACTGGCGCTCGGGGAACGTTGCCGTCCGTCCGGGGTCTACCTGACAGGGACGCCCGGGCGGCCCATCCATTCAGGATGGAGAGGAGAGACGTGCCGGGTGCCAGTGCCGGAAACTCAACAGAAGAGGTGTAACCATGAAAACCATGAACAAACTTGCGCTGGGTACCGTCGTCGCAGCCATGCTGCTCGGCCTTGGCGGCTGCGCCGGCATGTCGAAGCAGGGCAAGAGCACGGCAGTCGGCGCCGGTATCGGCGCGGTCGGCGGTGCGGTCCTGACCAATGGCAGCGCACTGGGCACCATCGGCGGCGCAGCAGTCGGTGGCGTGGTCGGGCATGAGGTCGGCAAGTAGCCACATGATGCGCGGCAGGCAGCGACGCCACGCTGCCTGCCGGTGACCGCCCTCATGGGCAGTTGCGGGCCGGTTTGCCGGCCAGTGGAAGTCTCCCGTTTCTGGATGGGAGGCTTTTTTGTTTGCGGGCCGGAATCCGGCGCGACGAAGAATGCAAAAGCTTGACCGATGTCGTAGTCCGGGCTTGACGCTTCAGTTGTAATCCCGCTCCTTGATGACCATGCCATGGGCGGGCTGATGAAAGCCGAGCTGATTCTCGAACTGATGGGGCGGGTTGAAACGCCACCGGTGCGGCTGGAATGGCTGATGACACTTTATGCGCAGCAGCTCGAATCGCTGGCCGGGCGGCTGAGCGAAGAAGAGATTTTCCAGTGGATCGCGCTCGGTGCGCTGATCGTCGATGCGCGCCGTCGCGAGGGGGCGTCGTGGGATACCGTGCAGCACCTGCTTGGCAGGCTGGGGCGGGAACCGATGGTCTGAACCGGGCGGCGCAGCCCGCCGCGCAGGGGAGCAACGGGCTTTGCCGCGCAGGGGAAGCTTACTTCTTGTTCGAGCTCGCGGCGCCGTCTGTCCGGGGGATTGGCGACGTTGCGGTGACATCGAAGATTTTCTTGTTCATGTCGTTGAAGGTTTCGTAGATGGCGTTGGTCGTTTCCATCGTTTTCTCGAAGACCGGGACCGACTGCAGGCCGGCGAAGCCTCGCGCGGCTTCACCATTGCCACTTTGGCGGAGACTTTCCGCCGAGTGATTGCAAATCTCTCTCATCAGATTGAGCTGGAGCTGGGTGATTTTCTCTGCACATTCAATGCCGATGTTCGATGCTTTCAACATTTTCTCGAATTGCGTTTGATAAATGCCGGCCCATTGCTCAAAACTGTGCAGTTGATTTTCCATAATGCCTCCTGGTCATGATGTAATCATGTGATGAATATTTTCCCTGATCACATGTAATAGGCGCGAAATAAACCAACTCCCCCATGGCGGGCGGGGCCACCATGATCTCGCGTACAAAAAGTATAGAAAGTTTTTCCGGCCCTGCCCCAGTATTTGGCTATATGCGGCAGAACGGTCATGCATGCAGGCAATGGCGGCGTGAGCGTGGCGAAAACCCGGTTTTCGCCACGAATAATCAATACGGGCAACCGCTCCGGCCGGAATAATGGCCGTGCGTATTACAGCCAGCGGCGTACATGCTGGCAATATTTGACGTAGTGGGCACCATGCTGTGCCAGTAAATGTCGCTCTTCGAGCCGCACCTGGACCTGCATCAGGATTTCCCCGGCAACCAGCAATGCCAGCGTTGCCGCAGACGGAAAGACCAGCAGCAGGCCGATCTGGTTGACGCGCATGGCCAGATAGATCGGGTTGCGCGACAGACGGAACAGGCCGTGGGTGACCAGTGCCGTCCTGCGCGCGTGGTCGATGCCGATGCGCCATGACGCCCCCATCTGCAGCTGTGCGAGCAGCAGCCAGCCCAGGGCGACCAGCAACAGCAGCCAGCCGGCTGCGCTGACCCATGGCGACTGCAGCGGGACGTAGGCGCCGAGCCAGTACGGAGCGGTCGGCAGCAGGGCGATCACGGATACGGTCAGGCCACTGGCGAGCAGCAGCATTTTCGAGGCGCGCGCCACGTAGCCGTAGGCGTCGGCGCCGGCGGTCAGGACGACCGGGTTGATGCCGGTGCGCCGGTAGGCAACCAGTGCGCGCCAGACCACCGACAGCAGGAAGAAAACCAGAGAGTAGATGAGCAGGGCGCTCGGCGGGAGCCAATAGTGCATGTACAGTCCGTGTTCGATGGAGTGAGGGATCGATCCGCGTCCCGCCGTTGCCGACTGTGACTCAGGCGTCCAGGCAGAGCGCGTCTTCGCGCTCGATTACCGGCGTGGCAGACAGTGTGCTCTTGACCAGTCTGATGCCATGCTGGCAATCCCCCTTGTTCCGGTAGCCTTCGCCGGAGTCGGCGACGATCTGGTGATCCTCTGCCAGCAGGCGCCAGCGCCAGTCGCCCATCTGATCCTTGTACATCACGAAGTACATAGCAGCTCCCATGATTTCGGGTTTCAGGACAGGTCCGCCAGATGGCGGCCGGGACTGTGCCGGCGGGTCGATGGTGCGGCGGGCCGAGGGGCCAGACTCGGTGAGCGGCCGTGACTGTAATAAAAATGTCAGGGCTGGAACTGAGCAAATCTGAGCGTCGGCAGCCCGGAAATGATGCATCCGGCATTCCCAGGGCACGATTTTACGGTATCAGGTTTTCTTTTGTCATTTTTTGATGGCGTTTGCATGCCGTAGTGGCATGGCTGGCCCGCTCCGCAGCGGCCTTGCCGGCCGGGCAGCGTTCAGGCGCAGGCTTGTTCGGCGACCGGCTGCGCGGCCAGGCCGAGACCGAGATGGGCGAGAACTTTTCTGGCGACCAGATGGCGGTCATTGTCGACACAGATCATGTGATAGCTGTTTTCAAGCACATCCATCCGCGCCGTCTGCGCGCCGATGCGACGGACCAGCAGCTCGGCCGAGCGCAGGCTGGTCAGTTCATCCTCGCGCGAGTGGATGATCAGGGTCGGGCTGCGGATATCGGCCAGCGAACGCTTGACCCAGCCGCGCAGCCGGTCGACCTGGCGGATGCACGACAGCGGAATCCAGCCGTAATGGAACGGATGATTCTGTGCGAACTGCTGGCAGACCATGCGGCGGATGCGGGCATTCTTGACGCCGAACGGCTCTGCCTCGACCACCCGCATCCGGTTGGCGAGTCCGCCCGGCAGGCGATAGACCAGATGGCGCAACGCGCGATACCACGGCATCGACCAGCCATCGATGAACACCGGCGGCGCCAGGGCGACCAGATTGCCGTTGTGATGGTGTTCGCGTTTGGCGACTTCGATCACCAGCAGGGCGCCCAGACACATGCCGACCAGATGCAAAGTCCGGTAGCGCGGCAGCAGCTCGCGATAGGTCGCACTCACGGCCTCGACCCAGTCCTCGGCGGTGATGCCGAGCAGGTCTTCCGGCTGCAGGCCGTGGCCGGGCAGGGTCAGGGTATGGGTGTCGACGCCGGTCTGGCGCAGTGCCTTGTAGACCGCGCCAAGATCGAACTCCGTCCCGCCCAGTCCATGGACGAGCAGTACGCCAACGGGAGCGCAGGCGGGAGCCGTGATCGGCAGCATGGAAGAATCCTTGCCGGAGTGATGAATGAGCCATGATAAAAGTCGCCGGGGTCAGGCTTGTGACGAACCTGTATGTGAATTGTTAAAAACTATGAAAATGACAATTGTGGCGTTGACGCTGATGCAGGCCTGCCAGTAACGTGATTTCCAATTGCAGCTTTATGAATGCCGTCGCGGCAGATAGTGGATATGGGCAAAATCCTGATCGTCGAGGACGATCTCAAACTGGCCCGGCTGATGGGCCGGTTTCTCGAACAACACGGCTTCGAGGTGGCGGAATGCCACCGCGGTGATGAGGCGACCGAAGCCTGCCGGCGTTTTGCGCCTGACCTGATCGTGCTCGACCTGATGCTGCCGGGACGGGACGGACTGCAGGTCTGCCGCGACGTGCGCAGCTTTTCGATGACGCCGATCCTGATGCAGACCGCGCGCGAAGAAGATGTCGACCAGATTCTGGGTCTGGAGTCCGGTGCCGACGACTATGTGATCAAACCGGTGGAACCGCCGGTATTGCTGGCTCGCATCCGTGCGCTGCTGCGCCGGCCGTCGATGGCCGTGGCCGATTGCCTGCGCTTCGGGCCGCTGACCATCGACCGCGGCAAGCGCGTGGTCGTGCTGGACGGCGGCGAGGTGGAGCTGAGCACGGTCGAATTCGAGACCCTGTGGGCGCTGGCCAGCCATGCCGGCCAGGTGCTGTCGCGTGACGACATCATGAACCTGGTGCGGGGCATCGATTTCAACGGTCTGGACCGCAGCGTGGACGTTTGCGTCAGCAAGCTGCGACGCAAACTGAATGACGATCCGCGCGATCCGCGCCGGATCAAGACCGTCTGGGGACGGGGCTATCTGTTCAGCACCCCGGACTGGGGTGTCTGACGCATGCTGAAGTTTTTCCTGCGGCTGTACCTGTTGCTGACGCTCGGTTTCGCCGCGTCCTTGCTGCTGATCGACAAGGCGGCCAACGCCTACTTTGCGCCGTATGTCGAGCAGTTCAACCGCGAGGCGGTGCGCGGCCAGCTGTATTCGCTGCAGCAGGAATTCGAGCAGCGTGCCCCGTCGCAGCGCGAGGCTTTCCGGCGTGAACTGCAGCCGCATTACGGTCTGTCACTGTCGCTGGTCGATGCCGACACTTTCCCGGCCAGTGCCGACGAGCGGGCAGAACTGCGTGCCGGCCGTTTCGTCCCGCGCGACGAATTTGCGGAGTACCTGGTGCCGCTGGCCGGCGAGGGCAAGCCGCAATGGCTGCGTGTGGTCCTGCCGCAGGAGCCGGCGCTGAGCGATGTGCTGCTGTTCGGCGTCTATCTGGCACTGGCGGTCATGGTCGGCATGGTGCTGTTTATCTGGGTCAAGCCGATGTGGCACGACCTGCAGGCGCTGAAACTGGCCGCCCAGCAGGTGGGGGAAGGCCAGCTCGGCGCCCGCGCCCGGGTGTCGAAGCGCTCGAACATTCGTGATCTGGCGCGGCATTTCAACCAGATGAGCGAGCGCATCGGTCGGCTGATCAGCAGCCAGCGCGACCTGACCAATGCGCTGTCGCACGAGATCCGTACCCCGCTGGCCCGGCTGTCGTTCGAACTCGACATCCTGCGCCGCGAGGAAGACCCGGTCGCCCGACTGGCCCTGATCGAGGAGATGGTCGGTGATGTGCGCGAGCTCGACGACATGGCCACGGAGCTGCTGGCCTATGCGCGGCTGGAACATCGCGGCACGGCGCTGACGGTGGCGCCGGTCGAACTGCGGGCCTGGCTGGAATCGCTGGTCGAGCAGGTCGCGCTGGAAGCGTCCGCCCGTGGCGTCGAATGCGTGGTGGTGTCCTGCCCGGACGGTCAGGCTGAATTTGATGCCAGAGTCATGAGCCGGGCGACCATCAATCTGCTGCGCAATGCGATCCGCTATGCGGGACGGCGGGTCGAGTTGCGCATTGCCGCCTGTGCCGACGGCTATGTGCTGCATGTCGATGATGACGGCCCTGGCATTCCGGCCGAGGCGCGCGACCGCGTCTTCGAGCCGTTCACCCGGCTGGACGAGAGCCGTGACCGGACCACCGGTGGCTTCGGTCTTGGTCTGGCCATTGTCCAGCGTGCCGCGCAATGGCATGGCGGTCAGGTGGTAGTGACCGCGTCGGCACTCGGTGGTGCGTCGTTCGCGCTGTCGTGGCCGGCGTGCCCCGGTGCGCTGCACGACTGATCCGGCGCCCGGCCGTGCAGGCAATGACCATGGCATGATTTGCCGCGAAAATCCGCAGAAGCAAGAAAACGGGCGGGGAACCGGACCGCCCCTGCCATTCGTCGCATGCCGCCGCACCGCCCGCTGCGTGCGCTTGGCTTGCCGGTGGACGACTGCTAGAGAGGAAAAGGGACCGGCGTTCGCCCGGCTCCTGTCTCGGGGGAAAACGACAATGAAACCGTCGATAGTGCTGCTGGCGCTGTCGCTGACCGGCTGCGCGTTCGCGAGTTACCAGAACGGGCAGGTCAGCGTGTCATCATTCGGAAATGGCTGTGCCGTGGTCCGGCACGACAGCGAAGTCGTGGCGTCCTGCGCCCGGGCCGTCGACATCGGACCGATTACCAATCCGCCGATCCAGCCCGGTGCGGCACCGGCTGAATAGGCCGCCGCCGGTCCGCCGGACCGGGAGGGTAAACCGGGTAATAGGTATGTGCTATTGACCAAAATCAACCCAAGGTCATGCTAATGACCTAAGATGAAGGTTCTGCGTTCCTGACTGCCAGGAAGGTCCGTGTTGAGCCCGAAATTCGTTTTACTCTCTTCCGCCCTGTTTCTGGCCGGTTTGCCGCCCGCGGTGTCCGCTGAAAACCTTGATGACGCCTGGCGGGCCGCGCTGTCCGCCAATCACCGGCTGGCGGCCCAGTCCGAGTCGACTGCCGCCGCCGAGCGCCAGCTGGACAGCGCCAGGGCGACGCGTCTGCCGACCCTGTCGATCGATGCGTCCTACTACGCACTCGACAATGCCCCTTCCGTGCGCAACAGCATGTCGTCGGTCGGCCTGCCGCTGCCGGGCAGCGTGACCCTGCCGATTGCCGACGACCATGGCTGGGTCGGCCAGGCCGGCATTACCCAGCCGCTGTATACCAGCGGCAAGATCAGCAATGGCATTCGTGCCGCCGAGGCCGGCCTCGATGCGGCGCGCGCCGACGAAGGTCGTGAGCGGCTCGACGTCAAGCTGTCGGTGGCGGAAGCCTATCTCGACGTGCTGCGCGCCGATGCGGCGCAAGAGGTGGCGCGGCAGTATGTCGACAGCCTGGAACACCATCGTCGCGACGTGCAGGCCCTGCTCGACAAGGGCCTGGTCGCCCGCGCCGACCTGCTGCAGGTCGATGTCGCGCTGGCCGATGCCCGCCAGCGGCGCATCCAGGCCGACAACCGCGTGTCGCTGTCCCGCGCGGCCTACAACCGGCTGCTGGACCGGCCGCTGCAGCAGCCGGTGTCGCTGCAGGACATGGATCTGCCGCGACCGCAGCGCTCGCTGCTTGAATGGCAGCGCGATGCGGCGCTGAAACGCGATGAGCTGCAACAGCTCGACGCCACCCGTCGCGCGCTGACCGCGCAGGCGAAAAGCCAGCGCGGCGATGCCGGGCCGCAAGTCGGCCTGTTCGCCAAACACCTGTATGTTCAGAACCCCTACCTGGTCAATGAGCACATCAACGCTGTCGGCGTGGCAGTGAGCTGGACGCTGTTCGACGGCGGGCTGGTGCGCAACCGCGCTGCCGCCAGCGAGCGTCAGGCCGCACGCGCCGCCGACCTGAAGGCCGATGCCGAGAGTGCGATCGCGCTGCAGGTCCAGCAGGCCTGGTCGCTGGAGATCGAGGCCGATGCGCGGCGCGGCGTGGCGCAGAGCGGCGTGGCACTGGCTGACGAGAGCCTGGCGATCCAGCGTGACCGCTACGCCAACGGCCTGGCCACCCAGAGCGACGTGCTGGATGCACAGGCACGCCGTGCCGATGCGCGCCGCAATCTGCTGAATGCCCGCTACGACCATACCCTCGCCGTACTGCGCCTGAACCGCGCGGCAGGGCAACTCTGATCGACTTCCGCCCGCGATGGCTGCGCGGGCGCGACGACAAGGAAACGGAATGACCGTCGACAAACGCAAAATCCTGACTGCCTCGCTGATCGTGCTGATCCTCGTGGTCGCCGGTGCGCTGTGGTATGCGCAACGCGACTCGGGTCTGCCCGACGGGCTGATCCAGGCCAATGGCCGGCTGGAGGGTGACCGGGTTGCCATCTCCAGCAAATTTGCCGGCAAGCTGCTGGCGCTGCGGGTCGGCGAGGGCGATACGGTCAAGGCCGGTCAGGTGCTGGCCGTGCTTGACGACAGCCAGATCGCGGCGAAGAAGGCCCAGGCCGATGCGGCGGTGGCCGCGCTCAGCGCGCAACTGGATGCGGCCCGCCAGGGGCTGGCGGTGCTGGAAAAGGAAGTGCCGCTCGGCATCAGTGCCGCGGCGGCGGCCCGCGACCGCGCGGCGGCCTCGTCGGCGCAGGCGGCCCGTGACGCGCAGCGCTATGCCGAGTTGCTGGAGCGGGGCTCGGTCGACCGCCATCGCGCCGAGCAGATGGCGCTGGGCGCCACGGCGGCGCGCACCACGCAGATCGAAGCCGAGCAGCAACTGGCGCAGGCCAGGCTCGGTGGCGACAAGGTAGCGGCACGACGTGCCGAGGTCGCGGCGCTGGCTGCACAGAAGGCGCAGGCAGTGGCCGCACAGACCGAAGCGCAGTCGGTGCTGGACGACCTGACGCTGAAGGCACCGGGCAGCGGCACCATTACCCGCAAGCTGCGCGAGCCGGGTGAGACGCTGGCAGCCGGCTCGCCGGTACTGGAACTGGTCGACCTCGACCGGCTGTACCTGAAGGTGTATGTAGCCGAGCAGCAGATCGGCAAGGTCAGACTCGGGCTGCCGGCGCGCATCTACACCGATGCCTTCCCGCGTGAACCGTTCAGCGCCCGGGTCAGCTTTATCGCCAGCCGCGCCGAATTCACGCCGAAGGAAGTACAGACGCCGGACGAGCGGGTCAAACTGGTCTACGCCGTCAAACTGGCGCTGGATGCGAACCCGACCCACCGGCTGACGCCGGGGCTGCCGGCCGATGCCGTGATCCGCTGGGACGACAAGGTCGAATGGCAGGCACCGCGCTGGTGACCGCCATGAACGACAATGCCGTGACCCTGCGCGGCTTCGGCAAGCGCTATGGCAAGACCGTGGCGGTCGATGGCGTCGACCTCGATATCGCCCGGGGCGAGATTTTCGGCCTGATCGGCCCGGACGGCGCCGGCAAATCCAGCCTGATGAAGGCGGTGGCCGGCGTGCTGACCTTCGACAGCGGCAGTATCGACGTGTTCGGCACCCGCATCGACTCGGAGCGGGCGGCGGAGACCATCAAGGCCCGGCTCGGGCTGATGCCGCAGGGGCTGGGGCAGAACCTGTACGGCGACCTGTCGATCGAGGAGAACATCGACTTCTTCGCCCGGCTGCGGCTGGTGCCGGCCGACGTGCTGGCCGAGCGCAAGAAGACCCTGCTCGGCATGACCCGGCTGGACCGCTTCCGCAACCGGCCAATGAAGCAGCTGTCCGGCGGCATGAAGCAGAAACTCGGTCTGGTGTGCACGCTGATCCATGCGCCGGACCTGGTGATTCTCGACGAACCGACCACCGGGGTCGACCCGGTGTCGCGGCGCGATTTCTGGACCATCCTCGCCGAACTGCTGCACGAGCAGGGCATTACCGCACTGGTGTCGACCGCCTATCTCGACGAGGCCAGCCGTTTCCAGCGCATGGCCATGCTGCATGGCGGGCGGGTGCTGGCATCGGGCACGCCGGCCGATATTCACGCGCTGTCCCCCGGCGCGGTGGTGACGCTGGCCAGCGACGATCAGGTCGGGGCACTGGCGCGACTCAAGCCGCAGTTTCCGCAGTCCGAGGCACTCGGGCCGCAGCTGCGGGTGTTTGTCGATGATGCCGGGCCCGGCCCGGCCGGCGAGCAGGTGCTGGCCGCACTGGACGGCCTGCCGGCACAACTGCTCGACTGCAGCGATCCGGAGCTGGAGGACATCTTCGTGGCGCTGCTGCGCCGGCGCGGGCTGGCCGATCTGGGCGACGGCGAGGCCGCACCGGCCGGTACGCGGGGGGCGCGGCCGGAAGGCATCGCCATTGCTGCCGATGCGCTGACGCGTGATTTCGGTGAATTCCGTGCCGTCGATGCGGTCAGTTTCAGCGTGCCGCAGGGCGAAATCTTCGGACTGCTGGGGGCCAATGGCGCCGGCAAGACCACGGTCATCAAGATGCTGTGCGGCATCATGCCGCCATCGGCCGGCTCCGGCGCGGTCGCCGGCGCCGACATGCGCAGCGCCGGGCGGCAGATCAAGGAACGCATCGGCTACATGTCGCAGGCGTTTTCGCTGTACCTGGACCTGACCGTGGCCGAGAACATCCGGCTGTACGCCGGCATCTACGGGCTGGACCGGGTGCAGACCGCCGAACGGCTGGACTGGATCATCAATATGGCCGGCCTGCACGGCTACCAGACCATGCTGGCCGCCGACCTGCCGATGGGCCTGCGCCAGCGGCTGGCGCTTGGCTGCGCGCTGGTGCACAAGCCGCAGGTGCTGTTTCTCGACGAGCCGACCTCGGGGGTCGACCCGGTCGGGCGGCGCCAGTTCTGGGACATCCTGTTCCGGCTGTCGCGCGTCGACGGCGTGGCCATCCTGGTCACTACCCACTACATGAGCGAGGCCGAGCACTGCGACCATATTTCGCTGATGTTCGCCGGCCGGGTCGTCGCCGACGACAGCCCGGCCGGGCTCAAGGCCGACCTGACCCGCGAGGCCGGTGAATTGCTGGAGATCACCGACCCGGCACCGGCCGATGCACTGGCGGTGGTACGCGAACTCGGCTTCGCCGACGCGGCGCTGTACGGCCCGAAAATCCACGCTTTCAGCCGCGATGCGACTACCGACGGCCGCCGGCTGCGCGAGCGCCTGCCGCAGGCCTCGGTGCGGGTGCGGCCGGTGTCGATGGAGGATGTGTTCGTCCATCTGGTCACCCGGCTTGAAGGAGCGAGGACATGAACCGCCAGCGCATTGTCGCCGTCGCCTACAAGGAATGGCGCGAGATCGTTCGCGACCGGCTGTTCTTTGCGCTGGCCTTTGTCGTGCCGGCGCTGCTGATGGTGCTGTTCGGCTACGGGCTGTCGTTCGACGTCGAGCACGTGCCGATGAAGGTCATCGACTACGACCGCAGTGCTGCCAGTCGCGACTACATTGCGCGCTATACCGCGACGCCGTATTTCGACCTGATCGGCGGCACGCTGGACGAACGTGCGGTCGGCGAGCAGATCGCCCGCGGCGAGGTCCGTGCGGCGCTGGTGATCCCGCCCGGCTTCGGCCAGGACATGGCCGCCGGGCGCGCCGTGTCGGTGCAGACCTGGGTCGACGGCACGTTCCCGAGCCGCGCACTGACCATCAAGGGCTATCTGACCGCCATCAACGCCAATGCGACCAGTGACCGGCTGGTCGAGCTGCTCGGTGCCTCGCGCGGCATCGGCGAGGCCGACGCCCGTGCGCTGCTGCAGCCGATACGGCTGGAAACACGCTATCTGTACAACGAGCGGGTGGTCAGCATCTGGTCGCTGGGGCCGAAACTGATCATGCTGATCCTGATGCTGTCGCCACCGTTCCTGACCGCGCTCGGTGTGGTGCGCGAGAAGGAGAACGGGTCGATCTTCAATATCTATGCGTCCAATGTCAGCCGCGGCGAGTTCCTGATCGGCAAGCTGGCGCCGTATGTCGGCATCTCGTCGCTGAATATCGTCATCCTGTGGCTGATGGCGGTCCTGCTGTACCAGGTGCCATTCAAGGGCTCGTTTGCGTTCTTCCTGTTCTCGACACTGATCTACGTGATCTGCACCACCGGCATCGGTCTGGTGGTATCGGTACTGGTGCGCACGCAGATGGCGGCGATGATCGTGACCATGATCGTGACCATGATTCCGGCGGTGCTGTACTCCGGCCTGATCATTCCGGTCGCCTCGCTGGGCAGTGCCGCGCGGGTGGCGGCCGATCTGCTGCCGGCGCAGTACTACACCAATATCGTGGTCGGCTGCTTCCTCAAGGGGGTCGGCTTCGCGGCGCTGTGGCCGGATCTGCTGATCCTGACCGTGTACGCGCTGCTGCTGTTCGGCGCCGGCTACGCCCTGTTCAGCAAGAGGCCATCGACATGAGAGCGCTGCGTATCTGGATCTGGCGGCTGGTGGTGATGGCGGAAAAGGAAATGCGCCAGCTTGGGCGCGACCGCATTCTGCTCGCCTTTATCGTCTACGCCTTTACCGTCGACATTTTCCTTGCCGCGTCCGGCGTCACCATGCAGTTGAGCAATGCGGCGACGGTGCTGGTCGACAGCGACCGCAGCGCGACCTCGCGCGAGCTGGCGTCGCGTTTCCAGCCGCCATACTTCCGCCAGGACGGCGTGCCGCGCCGCTCGGACGACGCCCAGCGCGAGCTGGACAATGGCAAGGCAATGATTGCGCTCGACATTCCGCCGAACTTCGAGGCCGATCTGGCCAATGGTCGCCAGACCTCGGTGCAGATGCAGGTGGATACCACCAACTCGGTGCTCGGTTTCATGGCCGCCAGTTATGGCGCGCGCATCGTCGGTGCCTTCGGTCTGGAGCAGGCGATGGCGCGGCTCGGACTGGGCGGTGGCGGCGAGCTGCCGACCGTCAGCAACGAATTCCGGGTCTGGTTCAACCAGGACCAGAACGACAGCTGGTTCATGGGCATTGCCGAACTGCTGAATATCGTCACCGTGTTCGCCATCCTGCTGCCGGCGGCGGCGATGGTGCGCGAAAAGGAGCGCGGCACCATCGAGCAGTTGCTGGTCAGTCCGCTGTCGTCGGTGCAGATCCTGCTGCCCAAGGTGCTGGCGATGACCACAGTCATCGTCGCCGGCGCGGTACTGGCGCTGTACGGGGTGCTGGTGCCGCTGTTCGACGTGCCGATCCATGGCAGCGCGGCCCTGTTCTTTGCGCTGACCGCGCTGTACACCTTCACCACTGCCGGCCTCGGCCTGTTCGTGGCCACGGTGGCGCGCAATCTGGCCCAGGCGGCGATGCTGTCGATCCTGATCCTCGCTCCGGTGCTGTTCCTGTCCGGTACCTGGACGCCGCCGGAAGCGCTGCCGTACTGGCTGGCCGAGCTGATGAAGGTGTCGCCGCTGCACTACTTCCTCGACGCCTCGTTCGGCGTCTTGCTGAAAGGGCAGGGCGCGCAGGAACTGTGGCGCTCGATCGCCGGCATGCTCGGCATCGGCGTGGTGGTGTTCGGCTTCGGGCTGTACCGCTTCCGCCGCCAGTTCGGGTAGCGGCAGGCGCTGCGTCGACATGAAAATGGCGGTGGACCGGTCCGGCCCACCGCCATTGTCCTTGCGCCCGTCTGCTAGATCCTGAACGCCGCCACGCTGGCATCCAGCTGGTTGGCCAGTTCGGCCATGCGCTGCGAGTGCTCGGCAACCCGGTGCACGTCGAGCATGTTGCGCTCGGCGATCTGGGCGACCGATTCCAGATGCTGCGCCACTTCCTGGCTGGCGACCTTCTGCTGGTCGACCGACACGGCGATATGGTGACAGTCGCCCTCGTTGCGGCTGGCGACCTGCTCGCCGTCGCGCAGCACTTCCGCTACCGACTCGACGAAACCGCGGCTGTTGGCCAGCGACTCCAGACCATGGGCAATGGTCTTTTCCAGCTCTTCGGTCTGGGTATGGATGGCGGTGGTGATGCGGTTGATCTCGTCCGCCGAACTGGCCGACTTTTCCGCCAGCTTGCGCACTTCATCGGCCACCACGGCAAAGCCGCGGCCCTGCTCACCGGCCCGCGCCGCCTCGATCGCGGCGTTCAGCGCCAGCAGATTGGTCTGGTCGGCGATATCGCGGACATCGCCGGTCATCGACGAGATCTTGCGGCTGTTGGACAGGAAGTGCTGGGCGGTTTCGGCAATCGCCTCCACCGTGCGTTCCGCCTCGTAGACCTGCTCGACCAGCGAGGCCAGCCGTTCGCTGCCGATTCGTGCCGAGCTGAGTGTTTCCGTGGCCGACGCATGCAGGCTGGTGGCGGCGGTGGCGACGGCGCCGATGCTGCCGGTCAGCTCCTCGACCGAACTGGCCGAAGTCACTGCCGCACTGGTCTGCGCCGCCGAGGCATCCAGCACCTGGCTGGCCGTGCTTGCCAGTTCCCTGGCCACTGCCTTCACCTCGCCGGCACTGTCATGCACGGTGGTGACCGAGCGCGTCAGTTGCCGGGTCATGCTGTCCAGTGCGGCCAGCAGGCGGCCGGTTTCATCGCGTCCTCCCTTTGGCACCGCCACGCTCAGATTGCCGGCCGCGACCGCATCGGCCACCCGCATCGCCTGCTGCAGCGGCACGGTAATGCTGCGGGTGATGGCCCAGGCGAGGAAGGCGCCGATCAGCACCACGGCCGACGTGGCCACGGCACACAGGATGACCGCCTCGTTATAGGCTTTCAGGCCGCGCGCGCTGGCTTCTTCCAATTGCTGGTTTTCCAGCACCGCGAGCTGCTCCAGCGCCTCGCGCCACGGTCTGACTGCCGGCACGACATCGTCTTTCATGATGGCTTTCCACTGATCGATGTCGTTGGCCAGCCCGGCGGCGACCAGCTTGTCGATCAGGGGCGCGGCGCGCTTTTCCTGTGCGACCACCAGGTCCACCAGTTCGCGCTGCTTGTCGCTGCTGCCGGCGCGCTGACCGATGCGGGTGACCAGGCTGGCCTGTTGTTCGCGGTAGCTGGCCAGCTGCGCCTGCAACTGGTCGGCGGCGTTCTTCTTTTCTTCCGGCGTGCGACCGAGCATCACGTCACGGTACAGCGTGCGCTGCATCTGCAAGCGGGTATTGAGGTCGGTCAGCAGGCGACCGGCCTCCACATGGTCGTCCGCGATGGTCGAAATGCTCGATCGCAGCGCGTTCAATTCGCCGAACAACAGGATGGACAGCAGGATGACCATCCCGCCCAGACATGAAAAGGCGACGAACAGCCGATGGCCGATGCGCAGTGCTTGCATTGAGGGTTCTCCGGTAAATGCCACTTAAATATTTCTATGTGGTTTGTTGTTATATATTTTTATGTTATTTGAATGACCATTCTAAACGAATGGATAAATAAATGTGTCATTTTCCTGTGCCGGGGGGAGAGTCTGGCGCAGATGGGGCGTTGCCCCGGCAAGGCGTTTGCCCAGCAGACGCGGGGCATCCGGGCCCGCCGTCGTCCTCCGGCGTGGCAATCCGGTCATAACAATGAGATCATATTCAAAATTCATTTTTATTCATAAATGAGTTGTCTGTGCCGATATAGCGGCACAGTGAGCGCCTTCCTCACGTCGCAACCGCGGACCCGTGTTTCCGGCAGGAACCCGCGTCCCGGCCGGGAGGGAGACAACGCACTGGTTTGACAAGTTGATGGAGGCCGGGTCCGGCGCTCCGCATCACGAACGAGGAAACTCCGATGAAGTCTCTGCGCAGCAGAATGGTTGCGTTTGTCATTCTGATCATAACGCTGCTGTCCATCCTCTTTTGCGTGGTCGTCTACAGCAAGATGAGCAGCGCGCTGCTGTCCAGCGTGCATGGCGAGATCGACCAGGCAGCCAGCAACAAGGTCAGTTTTGTCACCGAGTGGGTCAATTCCCGCCAGCAGGTGATGGCGGCGACGCTGGCGCGCTTCGGCCAGGGCGACCTGCATCCGGTGCTCGACCAGACGCTGGAAGCCGGCCATTTCGACGATGCCTACGTCGGCCAGCCCGACAAGACCATGACCCAGTCCAGCAAGACGCCGCCGGTTCCCCCCGGCTACGATCCGACCGGGCGACCGTGGTATGTAGCGGCGATTGCCGCGCAGGGACCCATCGCGACCGCACCTTATATTGACGCCGCGACCAAGCGCCCGATCATTACCTTTGCCCAGGCCCGACGCGAAAACGGCAAGGTCATCGCCGTTGCCGGCGCCGACGTGACGCTGCAGCGCGTGGTGGACGAAGTCACGACCGCCAAATTGCCCGGTGACGGCTACGCCTTTCTGGTCACCGAGGACGGGCTGGTGATTGCCCACCCGCAGAAGGACTCCGGGCTGAAGAAAATCAGCGAAGTCGTGCCGGGTTATGACTTCGCCGCCGCCAGCAAGGACGGCTCGTACCAGGACATCGAACTGAACGGCGAACACTTTCTGAGCAGCCTGCGTCCGGTCGGCAAGACCGGCTGGTATCTCGGCGTGATGGTGCCGATGGCAGCCGCGACGGCCGAAGTCCATGCGACCGTCGGGCTGCTGCTCGGCCTGGTGCTCGGTGGTCTGCTGCTGGCGGCGCTGGTGGTATTCGTCGGCGTGACGCGGATGATGGCCGGGCTGGGCGTGCTGCGCGACACCATGCGCAGCGTGGCGTCCGGTCAGGGCGACCTGACGGTCAAGCTGCCGGTCAGGAGCCAGGATGAGGTCGGCCAGATCGCGACCGCGTTCAACGAGTTCATGGGAACACTGCATGACATGTTCGTGACCGTGCGCAGCCATGCCGAAGACATGGCGGCCGATGTCCAGAACCTGAATGGCGCGGCCGACCAGATCGCCAGCGATTCGCGCAACCAGACCGAGGAAATTTCGTCGACGGCAGCGACGATCGAGGAAATCACCGTCAGCATCAATCATATCGCCGACCATGCGGAAGAAACCGATGCCCTGGTGCTGCAGTCGAACCAGCGTTCGGTCGAATCGCACGAGCTGATGAACAGCGTGGCGCAGGAAATCGGCATGGTGGTGGAGACGGTCGGCAAACTGCAGGATGCGATGAGCGGGCTGGCCAGCCAGTCCGAAGAGATCCGCGGCATCGTCAACGTGATTCACAGCATTGCCGACCAGACCAATCTGCTGGCGCTGAACGCGGCGATCGAAGCGGCGCGGGCCGGCGAACAGGGCCGCGGCTTCGCCGTGGTGGCCGACGAAGTGCGCAAGCTGGCCGAGCACTCGGCCAATGCCACGGTCGAAATCTCGCGCATGATCGACAAGATGGCGGTGCAGACCCAGCAGGCGATCGACTTTGCACAGGCCACGCACAGCCGGGTCGAATCCAGCGTCGGTTCGTCGCAGGAAGCCGCCGGCAAGATCGAAGAGATCCGGCTCAGCACCGACGAAGTGGTGGCGCGGATCAAGGAAATCACCGCATCGACCAAGGAGCAGAGCACGGCGACCAGTGACATGGCGCGCAGTGCCGAGCACATCAATGTCGCCGCCCAGCAGACCAGCACTCACGTCGAATCGGTGGTCAGGACCATTCACCAGCTGGCGGAGCGCGGTCGCGAACTGAAGTCGCTGGTCGGGCAGTTCCGCCTGTGAGCGGCCCGCGCCTTGTGGCCCTCGCCAGCCTGCTGGCGCTGGTGACGGCGTGCGCGGGCACGCCGGCGCCCCCGGGGGGAAGCCCGGGGGTGCCGGTGTCCTTCGTGCTGATCCAGCCGGAAACCGGAAAACCGGCGGCACGCACGCCATACCGGCTGACCTTTGGCGAACGCCATATCCTGTCCGCTCCGCCGGGCGTGAACCTGATTACCGACAGCGTGGCTGAAGGCACGACCGATGCGCTTGGCCGTACCGATACCCTGCAGCTGGACGCGCCCGACAACGGCGACCACGTGCTGCTGCTGCGCCATGGCGTCGGCAACTTCGGTACCTTCTTCGAGCTGAGCGACAGTGGCCGGCCCTCGCGGCCGATCGCCGGTCAGCGTTACCTGATCACCGGCTGCAAGCCGGGCGAGCAGTACGAGGGTGTGACCGATCCGGCCGGGCGCACCGTCTACTACAGCGGGGACGAGCAGTGCGACATCTCGCTGTCGGTGGCGCCGCAGGAACGCATCGCCATCGACTGAGCGCTCAGTCGCGCATGGCCTCCCATACCTTTGCGCTGTCGACCACCTGGACGAATTTGACGATGCGGCCGTCACGCAGCGTATGGATATGCGCAAAGGCCGCGGTGAAGGCCCTGCCTGTCGCGCGATACGTGCCGTGGTAGAAACCGTGGGCGATGATGTGCTCGCCGGCGTCGTGGAACTGGTCGGCCCCGGCGCGATAGCCGTCCCATTCGCGGGCCAGACGTTCATGCACGTTGCGCAGGATGTCGTCGGGACCGATATAGGTGCCGGCGTACGGGAAACCGGCGGCCTCGGTCCACTCGGCATCTGCGGCCAGCGCTGCCCGCAGGTGACGGCCGTTGTCGGCCGCGTTGCCAGAATAGGTGGCGCGTACAATGTCGAGGTTGCTCATGCGGTCGTTCATGCCTGTTCTCCTTCGCTGTGGGACAGCGCCGTGACCAGCGCGTTGCGCCAGGCCTGCGGCTGGCCAGGATGGCGGCCGATGTCCAGCAGCGTGATCCGGCCGTCTGTCTGTTCCAGGGCAAAGGTCGGGAAGCCCTGGCCGCCGACCCGCGCCAGCCAGGCGCGGCTGTCGGCGATATGCGCCTGTGTCGCCGGGCCGGCCTGACGCCGGTATTCGGCGTCGAACGCCACGCCATCCAGACCGATGTCGATCGCCATGGCCTGCAGGACGTCGGTATCGGCAATCCGCCGTCCTTCCACGTAGTGCGCCTGCTGCAGCCGACGCAGCAGATCCAGCCCGCGGCCGGCCAGTGCCTCGGAGGCGAGGATGGCGGTGGTCGGTGGTTCGGAATCGAGTACCGCCGAGGTGTCGCAGAGCAGTCCGTCCGTGTAGGCGCTGCCGAACGGCTGGCCGGTCAGCGCCGAGATGCGCTGGTCGTGCGGGCGCACGTAATCGCGCCACTGTGGCGTGACCGCGCGCCGGCTGGCCCAGGTCAGCATGCCGCCGGCGTGGAAGACCACGCGCAGGCCGGGCACGGTGCGGGCGGCGTCAACCAGCGGCGCGGCGCCATGGCACCAGCCGCACAGCGGATCGAAAATATAGTGCAGGGTCGCGTTTTGCATGAATGGGACTCCGGTTCCGGGATAACGAGTTATTGCGGCCAGGCCATTTCACCCTTGAGCACTTTGGCGCTCAGGCTCAGATCCTCGACCCCTTTCAGCTGCGGGTAGTGCTTCTGCATGGCGGCGGTCAGTGCAGCGGCATCCTTTGCCTGCGGCAGTTCGCGTTCCAGCACTTTCAGATAGTCACTGGTAAATCTGACCGGGGCCAGCGTCTGCGGGCTGCCGGGCAGGAAATGACCGGGCACCACTCTGGCCGGACGCAGGGCGCCGATATCGGCCAGCGCAGTCTGCCAGCTGGCGCGTTCGGCCGGGGTCCGGGTATCGGCCGTCCATACATGCATATTGCCGGACACCAGCACGCCGCCGACCACGGCCTTCAGCGACGGAATCCAGACAAAGGTCCGCTCGGGAGCCGGTCCCTTCAGACCACGGATTTCAAGGCGCTGGCCGTCGACTTTCAGCGTGTCGCCCGGCAGGGCCTCCGGGACCACTAGCGACTTCGGCGCGTTGTCCTTCAGGATCGGACCCCAGTAGGCGAGCTTGCCATCCTTGCTGGCGCGGATTGCGGCGACCGTCTGCGGGGTGGCGACGACTTTCGCGTCCGGAAAAGCCGCATGCAGCACGTCGAGCCCGAAATAGAAGTCCGGGTCGGAATGGCTGATATAGATGGTGGTCAGCTTCTTGCCGCTGGCCTTGATGCGTTCAACCAGTGCCTCGGCGTCATTGCGCTGGAACTGGGCATCGATCAGCACCGCTTCGGTCTTGCCGGTCACCAGTTCGGACGAGACCGGGAACACGCTGCGTTCGCCGGGATTGTAGACCTCGAGTTTCAGCGGCGCGGCGGCCAGGGCAGGGGCGGTCAGGGCGGCGGTGACGGCAGCGGCGGTCAGCTGGCGCAGCGAGAGCTTGAACATGGGGCAAATCCTGTATCGGGTGGGAATGGCTGCAGGATAGGTTGCAATCGGCGCTGGAAAAACCGGCTAAAATGCAATCATTTGTTGCATGAAACGGACGAATGATGGACCGAATCGTCGCTGCCGAAGTCTTTGTGGCCATTGTCGAGCGCGGCAGCATGATTGCCGCCGCCGAGGCGCTGGACATGTCACGGGCCATGGTCACGCGCTATCTGGCGCAGATGGAGCACTGGGCCGGCGCCCGTCTGCTGCACCGGACCACGCGCAAGCTCGGCCTGACCGATGCCGGCAGTGAGACACTGGCACGCTGCCGGCGGATGCTGGGCATCGCCGCCGCCATGCCGGCGCCGGGCACGGCCGATACCGGTTCACCGCAGGGGTTGTTGCGGATCGCCTGCTCGCAGTCACTGGCGCAGGCGGCACTGGCGCCGGCAGTCGCCGGTTATCTGCGCCGCTATCCGCGCATGGCCATCGACCTGCAGATCGACAATCGCGCCGTCAATCTGGTCGAGGAACGCATCGATCTGGCGCTGCGCATCACCAATGCGCTGGACCCGAACCTGATCGCCCGGCAACTGGGAACTTGTGCATCGGTGCTGTGCGCGTCGCCGGCCTACCTGGCGGCCCATGGCACGCCGCGCCGGGTCGAGGACCTGGCGCTGCACGACTGCCTGACCTATTCGTACTTCGGCAAAAGCCTGTGGCAGTTCACGCGTGCTGGCGAGACGGTGTCGGTGCCGGTCAGCGGTCGCCTGAGCGCCAACGAATCGGTGGTGCTGCTGACCGCCGTGCTGGAAGGGGCGGGTGTGGCGTTGCAGCCGCGCTATTCGGCAGCACCCCTGCTCGCCAGCGGCCGGCTGGTCGCGCTGTTGCCCGACTCTCTGCCGCAGCCGATGGGCATCCATGGCATCTATACCTCGCGCCAGTATCAGCCGGCCGGGCTGCGCGCGTTGCTGGACTATCTGGTCGACTGGTTTGCCGGCGACAGCCGCTGGCTGGAACTGACGCAGTGAGGCGGTTTGCCGCACGACGCCGGACAGGCAAGCCCCGCAACGGATAGCGGGCGCGTAAAGCGAAATATCCCCGCCGTGGCGGGGAGGGAAGCGAACGGGTTCACGCCGGCAGGCGGGTACCGACGCCACGATGACTGTCGATTGCCCGCCTTTGTCCGCCGTCAGTGCTAGACCCGGAACTGGCCGATGGTGGTCAGCATCCGCTGCGCCTGCTCGTTCAGGTTGGCGGCGGTGGCCGAGTTGCTCTGCGAGCTGGAATGGCTTTCTTCGGCCATCTGCGCCACGCGTTCGATCTGCTGGGCGATGCTGGTGCTGGCCAGCGACTGCTCGCGCATCGAGTGCGAGATCTCGGCGATTTCGTCCACCGCGCCGCTGGTGCGTTCGAGGATGCGGTTGATGGCCTCGGTCGCCTGGTTGGCGGATTCCATGCCGTTTTCGACCTGAGTCACAACATTCTGCATCGAGGTCACGGTCTGGTTGGCATCGCTCTGCATTGACGACACGGTGCTGGTGATTTCCTGGGTCGAGATCGCGGTGCGTTCGGCCAGTTTGCGCACCTCGTCGGCGACCACGGCGAAGCCGCGGCCGGTTTCGCCGGCACGGGCGGCCTCGATCGCTGCATTCAGTGCCAGCAGATTGGTCTGTTCGGCGATGTCCTTGATCACGCCGACCACGGTGCCGATCGATGTCGTCTTTTCCTTCAGTTGTTCGATCTGGCCGGCGGCCAGTTTGACGCTGTCCGAGGTCTGGCGAATCATCTGGATGGTGTCGCGAATCACGGCGGCACCGATCGTGGCTTCTTCACCGGCCGCGCGGCCGCTCTGGTCTGCCTGTACCGAACGATCGGCGACGTGGTTGACGCTGACCGTCATCTGCTCGACTGCAGCCGACATGCTGGAGGTCGATTCGCTGACCTGTTCGACCGCCTGCGACATCTGCACCGACGAGTTGGCGACTTCCGACGCATGCCCGCCGACACTCTGGCCGATCTGGGTCAGCTCGACGAAGCTGGTCTGCAGCATTTGCAGCAACTGGTTCAGCCGGTTGGCGATCAGCGCGATTTCGTCCTTGCCGCTGTCATCGACACGCAGGGTCAGGTTGCGTTCGCTGGTGATGGCGGCGATCTTGTGGTCCAGGTTGCCCAGCGTGCGGCGCACACTCATGGCCACCCACAGGCTGGCGCCGGTAATGACCGCCAGCAACACCAGACCGAGCGTCATCAGCACCCACTTGGCATTGCGACCGGCCTGCACCGCTTCGCTGCCGGCCTGCACGCCCAGGGTCTTGTTGAATTCGACCATCTTGTCGATGGCAGCATAGGCTTCCAGCGCCACCGGGCTCATCGTGCTCTTGATGTACTGCAGGGCGGCATTGTTGCCGTCCGCCGTGCCCTTGTCGGACAGCGCAAAGAAGCCGGGCAGCAGTCCTTCCCATTTTTTCACCGCGGCGATGGTGGCCTCGGTGTTGGCACGATCCTCGTCATTGCTGATCAGCGTGGCCTTGTAGTTGTCCAGATCCTTGTACAGCTTGGCAAGATTGTCCTGCATGGCAGCCTGCGCGTCCTTCTTGCCTGCCATGTCCTGGGAAGCGGCATGGATAACGCCCTGGCGGCGTGCTTCGAGGTACCGCCCCTTGGCCTCCTGGGTGGCGATGATTGACGGCAGGGCATTCTCGGTGGCTTCAGAGACGTGGACTTCCACCATGCCCATCTGCACATACAGCGTCCAGAGCATGGCCACCAGGCCGACGAGGCTGATCAGAGCCATTCCATACAGTTTGGTCGAGATTTTCATTTGGGTCACCTTGCGAATCAATATGTAACGATCTACGTGTGGGGCCTGGCATCCCTTTTTATGCAGAGGAGCGATATTGCATAAAAAGGGCGTCCTTTCCGTATTGCCGCTATGGGCGGCTGGCTTCAGAACGGACCCGGAGCAACTATCCGCTAATTAATATATCGGACGGCCCAATCCGGGACGAAGTACAAAATGAATATTTTTTTTCATTGTCTCGTTACTACCCGAATTGCATTAAGCATTAGGACAAACCCCATGCCCTGTTGGGCTTTTTGCGGGGAGACCGGTTTGCGTCGTGGCAATGACAGCAGAATGCATGGCGAAACTTAGGAAAGGAACAGCAGGAAGAAAATGAAATGCAGAAGATATGTATCAAAATTTTCATTCACTAACTGCAGGCGATGAACGGTATGAATCCGGTTTTGTCGCGAATGATTCGCAAACAGGATATCAGCAGGAAGCGGATCTGGATCCGGAGGGGGAATCCGGAAAGGAGGTAATAATGAGCAATAGGAAAATAACGGCCGTTATCAGTTTTCCCGTCTGCCGGACACCAGGTCTGGCAGACGGGAAAAAGGAAAGACGCTACGGAAACCGTAGCGTCTTCTCATATATATCCGGATGGGTTCGCCCTGGGGCGGGACCGGGACCGGTTTGCCTCAATCAGGCAACGGCATCCTTGAATGCCTTGGCCGCGGTGAACTTCGGCGCGCGCTTCGCAGCGATGGTGATGGTTTCGCCGGTGGCCGGGTTGCGGCCCGTGCGCTCGGCGGTTTGCTTGATCGCGAACTTGCCCAGACCCGGCAGGGTCACATCGCCGCCGGCCTTGAGCTGGTCGGCCAGCACGCTGTTGATGGCATCGAGCACGGCGGCCGTTTGGGCCTTGGTCAGGTCGATTTTGGCTGCGCCGATGAGGGCGTCGATCAATTCGGCTTTAGTCATGCAAAGTCCCTTGTTCCGAGTCTGGTGTGAAATGGAGACGAATACTACCTTGTTCTGGCCCGGCGTGTCGTCGATCTTGAGGAGAGTTTGACCCAACCCCGGCGGGATTTTGCGTCAAATTTTCCCGTTGACGGAACGCCCGGATTTCGCCTTGCGCGGAGGGGGGCCGGCCCGGGCAAAAAGGCCGGCCGGCAAGCCGTCCCTCCGGGGAGGCGCTCAGGCGTCGGTCAGGTCCTTGACCGTGTCGGCGGGGCCATTGGTTTTGACCGATTCGATGCCCTTGTCACGACTTGCCTCTGCGGCATACATCTGGCTCGAGCCGATCACCTGGTGATTGGCTGCCTTCAGGTTGAAGAAGAACTTGTCGTTGTTCGACGTCTTGCGCTCATAGCGCTCGTCGTGCGGGCTGTTGGTCCGGACCGAGGCGATGCCGTTTTCGGCCGAGGCCCGGCTCTGGTACATCTCGCTGGTCAGGATCACTTCGCTGTTGCCGGCCTTGAGGACAAAGTAAAACTGGCCGTTCGTGCTTTTCTTGAGTTCGTACCACCCTGCCATGAACCTTCTCCCGCTGCACTGAGGAAAAAGGACGGGAAACCCTGCAGCCCGGGTTGTCCCGACACCTTGTGTTTACCGCCGCAGCATCCTGTGCATTGCGGCACGGCCCGCCGTCATGCCGGGTGCGTTGCCGGAGCATATCCCAACTCGGCCGGGGAGGGGAAAGCGGCGCAAAGCCACTGTGTTCATGACGCCACGGCCGGGGCGGCTATGACATTTCTGCTTCCGCGCCGGGGTGTCGATGACGGGATAGCTGAACTATGCGTCGCTGTTGCTACCCTTATGCATTCCCTGCATGGATATCGGCGAAACTTGCAAACCGTGGCCGGTGGTTGAGGCTAGGATTCGAGCCGTGAGTCCGCATGCATGTTGTCATGCGGCAGATGTCAGCCATACCAATCGCTTCAAGCCAAGGAAGCGGTTCTTCAAAATGCGGATCGGAGTTGTGATGAAGTCGCAGAAATTAACCACCTGGATTGTGGCCGGCATGGTGCTGGGCGTGGTCGTCGGCTACTACTGTCATGCCAGATGGCCCGACCCGGCGGAAGCCAAGGAAGTTGCAGGGTACTTTTCGATCATTACCGACGTCTTCCTGCGTCTGATCAAGATGATCATTGCGCCGCTGGTGTTTGCCGGTCTGGTATCCGGCATCGCCAGCATGGATGACCATCGTCAGGTCGGCCGCATCGGCCTGCGCGCACTCGGCTGGTTCGTGTGCGCCTCGCTGGTCTCGCTGTTGCTCGGCATGGTGCTGGCCAACATGCTGCAACTCGGCCAGTCGCTGAACCTGACGCTGCCGGAAGCCGGCGCCGCGACCAATATCGACGTGTCCGGCTTCAGCCTGAAGAACTTCCTGGTGCACCTGGTGCCGACCAGCTTCTTCGATGCGATGAGCAAGAACGAGATCCTGCAGATCCTGCTGTTCTCGCTGTTCTTCGGCTTCGCCATCTCGTCGATGAAACTCGGCAAGCAGTCGATCATCGTCCGCGGCGTCGACGAGCTGTTCAAGCTGATGCTGCGCGTGACCGACTATGTGATGTGGGCTGCCCCGTTCGGCGTGTTCGCTGCCATCGCCTCGGTGGTCACCACCCAGGGCCTCGGCGTGATCGTCACCTACAGCAAGCTGATCGGCGCGTTCTACGCCGGCCTGATGCTGCTGTGGGCACTGCTGATCTCGGTGGGCATCCTGTTCGTCGGCCGTTCGATCCTGCGCCTGATGGGCATGATCCGCGAACCGATGATCATCGCCTTCTCGACCGCCAGCAGCGAAGCCGCCTATCCGAAGACGCTGGAACAGTTGGAACGCTTTGGCGTCAGCAAGAAGATCTCCGGTTTCGTGCTGCCGCTCGGCTACTCGTTCAACCTTGACGGTTCGATGATGTACCAGTCGTTCGCCGTGCTGTTTATCGCCCAGGCCTACGGTATCCATCTGACCTTCGCCCACCAGGTCATGATGCTGCTGATGATGATGCTGATGAGCAAGGGCATGGCCGGCGTGCCGCGCGCCTCGCTGGTGGTGGTGGCTGCCGCGCTGCCGATGCTTGGCCTGCCGATGGAAGGGCTGCTGCTGGTGATGGGTGTTGACCAGTTCTTCGACATGGGCCGTACCGCCACCAACGTGGTCGGCAACAGCATCGCCTCGGTGGTGGTGGCCAAGTGGGAAGGCGCCCTCAGCGACGGGCCGGAACCCGAGGTCGTCGAAGAAGGCGAACCGGTCCTGGTCGAAGCCAAGGCAGGCGAGGCCGCCTGACGCGCTCCGCTGCCCCTCTCCAAAACCGCGCCCTGAACCGGCGCGGTTTTTTTGTTCCTCGATGACGCACGGCCATTTTTGCTGCCTGCCGCGCCGGACGCTATCCATATCATGGATAGGCTGTATTGATTCCAAGTGTCTGGTTTGATGGCGATGCCCTGCATAGCATGATGTTTTCAACGCCAGGAAACATCATCATGCCCGGAATCAACAAGCGTATTGCGGCGGCCTTGCTGGCCGCCGCCTTCTTCCCGTTCCCCCTCGCGCAGGCACAACCGGTCTCCGTGCCGCAGCATGTCGTGCAGCAGCAGGCCGGGGGCTATGGCGTGCAGGTGGGGGATGTCAGGGTGATGTCGCTGACGGATGGCTCGGTACCCCAGAATCTGTACGAACTGTTCCAGCGGACAAAGCCTGAACACATTGACCGGCTGCTTGCGAGGAGTTTT
The DNA here is from genome assembly GCF_000620105.1 of Microvirgula aerodenitrificans DSM 15089. Taxonomy (NCBI): domain Bacteria; kingdom Pseudomonadati; phylum Pseudomonadota; class Betaproteobacteria; order Neisseriales; family Aquaspirillaceae; genus Microvirgula; species Microvirgula aerodenitrificans. The sequence goes on from NZ_JHVK01000017.1 coordinate 82,389, forward strand.
CAAAGCAATCCCGTTGAAGCCTCGATCAATGCCTTTCTCGTCACGTTGCCCGGACATCTGCTGCTGGTCGACACGGGTTCCGGCCAGCTGTTCGGCCCGGGAAAGGGCGGGCGGCTGATCGAAAGTCTGGCTGCGCAAGGTATCGGGCCTCAGGACATCACGGACATCCTTCTCACCCATGCACACTCCGACCATGCCGGCGGCCTGGTCAGGGAGGGGCAGCGGGTTTTTCCCGATGCCACCGTTTACGTCGGCAAGCCCGACATCGATTTCTTCTTCAATGAAGACAATCAGAAAAAGACCGGGTATGACCAGGCGTATTTCGATATTGCCCGGCTGACCCTCTCGCCTTACCTGAAAGCCGGCAAAGTCAGGACTTTCTCGGGAACGCAGGAGATCCTTCCCGGCATGACCGCAACGGTGCATCCCGGTCATACGCCAGGCTCGGCCTTTTATCGGCTGACCAGTCAAGGCGAGAGCATCACCTTTGTCGGCGACATCATCCACGTCGCGGCAGTGCAGTTTCCCGATCCGGATGTGACCATTGCCTACGACGAAGACCAGGCCCGGGCCGCTGCCGTCAGGAAAGCCGGGTTTGCGTCATTCGCCCGGGAGCGCACGCTCATTGCTGCGCCGCACCTGCCGTTTCCGGGAATCGGTCATGTGCGGGCCACTGGCGGAAATGGCTATGATTGGGTTCCTGTCACCTATACGAACCGCGAAGGGAATCAGCACCCGTGACCCATGTCCCTCTGCTGCCTTTGCCGAATGAGGAACCGGCATGAAGCTGCCTTCAGGCATCGGCATGGATCTGCTGCTGGCCCTTGATGCCTTGCTGGTCGAGCAGAACATCACCCATGCTGCCTTGCGGCTGGGCATCAGCCAGCCTGCCATGTCTGCCCGGCTGATGCGGTTGCGGCAGCTATTCGGAGAGCGGCTGTTCGTGGCCGCGCCCAATGGGCGCGGTATTCTGCCGACCCCTCGCGCGCTGGCTCTGCGGCCGGGGCTTCAGCGTGTCCTGAGTGGCATTTCAACCCTGCTGGAGCCCGTGGTTTTCGAGCCGGGTACCAGTCAGCGGACCTTTGTCATTGCCCTGCATGAGAACCCGGCCCTGGTGCTGGGCGCCGATCTCGTCAACCGGATTCGCGAGCAGGCACCGCAAGTGCGCCTGCGATTCGCGCTGCCGGACCTCGACGATCTGCCCCGGCAGATGGAGCATGGCGAGATCGACGTTTTCATCGGTCCCGGCGATGTGGCTGAACCTGGCTGGGTGGGGCGCAAACTGTTTGCCGATGATTTCGTTACCGCCCAGCGGAAGGGGCACCCTCGCGGGCTGCGCAAGCTGGAGCTGCCCGCGTTCTGTGCCGCTCCCCATTTGCTTGTGTCCGCCGAGGGCGATCCGTTCTCCGGATTTGTGGATCATGCACTGGCCAGGCTCGGCCACAGCCGGCAGGTGGCGATGTCTGTCCAGAGCTATGCCATGGCACCGCCGCTGGTTGCGGGCACGGATCTCCTGTGCACCCTGCCGCGACGGCTGCTGCAGCGTTTTGCCTCATCGCTGGATCTTTTTGAACCACCGCTTGCCTTGCCGCACCTGTCCATCCACGCGTATTGGCCTCCTCGCCATCACGAAGATGCGGCAAGTGTCTGGTTTCGCAAAAACCTGTTCCAGGCGGCCGGGCTGGAAAACCTGCCGGGGGCATCGTCACCCGGGCGTGACGGCCATGCGGCGGGGTGAAGGCCCCCGGGGCCGGGGGCCGGCTGCATTATTTCGTTGCCGGTTCCACTGCCACGGCGACTGACTCCACATAAGTGGCCACGACCTGGTCGCCCTTGCGGATCTTGTGGAACACGTCTGGGTCATCGACCCGGACATCGACGGTACGGCCACGCGTCCCCTTCAGCGTCACCTGCTGCAGGCTGGCGTCGACGGCAATCACATTGGCGGTGACGGTAATGCGGCGCGCTTCGGTCATGCCCGGCTTGGCACCTGCCGGCGCAATCGAGCCGCTCTCGACCACATCGCGTTCGGCGATCTTGTCGCCCTTCTTGACCAGCGCCACGGCCACGGCTACCCGGTAGTGCACATTGACGTGATCGCCGACCCGGATCTGGGCAAAGTTCTTCACGTCATCGCTGATGGCGAAATCCTGCACCCGGCCGGCCGGTCCCTTGATGGTCACGATGCGGTTTTTGGTATCGACCCGGGTGATGGTGCCGGTGATCCGGATATGGGTGCCCTGCGCATCGGCTTCGACCACCTGGGCGGGGGACGGGTCGGCGGCATGGGCGACGTTCAGCAGGGACAGGGCCAGCAAGCCGGCGGCAGCGTGGCGGATCAGCGGGGACGGTTTCATCAGGTGCTCCAGTGTGAGGGGGTAACGCTCGGCTTTGGCGTCGTTCTGACGCCATTCAGGCACTGTAGTTCATGGTGTGATGGACGGTGGCGCATCCAGTGTGAAAACATGCTTAACTGCGACATCCTGGACTATATTATCGACATATTCGCGTTTCATTATTGACGATGTAATATGATGGGAGCGAAACCAGAATTTAATAAGTAATGTCTTGATCCGTTATGGATTTTAGCCCATTGGCATCACCCGAAAGGTTTGGCATGAGAACGCTGAAAAGCAGACTGATTCTGCTCAATGTGCTGTTTATCGCCCTGTTCGGACTCGTCCTGGTCACGCAGTCCTTCCTTCAGTTGCGCACCGAGGTTCGTGACGGCCTGAACCTGGAGTTCTCAGCCACCTTGCGTGGTCAGAGCACCGTCATTCAAAACTGGTTTGGCGAGAAAAAACAACAGTTATCGGCACTGACCGGCGTAGCGGCGGGTCCGAATGCGCTGGCCAACCTGAAGCAGGGGGCCGTGGCAGGGAATTTCTTCATCAATTACGTCGGCTTCCCGGACGGACGCAGCATTTTCTCTGACGACTGGGTGGCGACACCGGATTACATCGTCACCGAAAAGCCGTGGTACGTGCAGGCGAAGACGACCGGCAAGCCGACGATCACCGAACCGTATGTCGACCAGGTGTCGAAGCGGCTGGTGCTGACCGTCGCCGTGCCGATGCTGGAAGGGGGGCAGTTCCATGGCGTGGTGGCCGGGGACGTGTTCGTCGACGAACTGGTCAAGTCGGTGCTGTCGCTGAAACCGCGTGGTGATGGCTACACCTTCATCGTCAACAAGCAGGGGACAGTCATTGCCCACCCGGACAATGCGCTGACGCTGAAGTCGATCTCGAGCATCGCGCCGTCGCTCGTGCCGGAGCGGCTGGCGGCCATCGCCGAATCGCATGCGCTGAATGAAGTCGACATCAATGGCAAGACCATGCTGGTGGCGATCGAGCAGATTCCGGGGACCGACTGGTACATGGGCATCACCGCCGACAAGGACCTGATCTTTGCGCCGTTGAATGCCGAGCTGTTCAAGACGGTCGGCATGAGCATGCTGCTGTTCATCCTGGTCGGCGTGGTGTCCAGCGTCGTGATCGGCCGGATGCTCAGCGGGCTGACCCGCCTGCGCGACGCGATGGCCGGCATTGCCAGCGGTGAAGGCGAAGGCGACCTGACCATCCGGCTCGATGCCCGCGGCCGGGATGAAATTGCCGATACCGGACGGGCGTTCAACCAGTTTGTCGCCAAGCTTGCCCACCTGTTCGGCGAGTTGCAGGGCGAGGCGCAGTCGCTGATCGGCGGCGTCAAGGATGCCAGCGGCCATGTGGCCGGGCTGGCCGACGGCGCCCGGCAGATGGCCGACGTGTCGTCGAACAATGCCGCCACGCTGGAAGAAATCTCGGTCAGCATCTCGCATATCGCCGATACGGCGACCCAGGCCGATGCCCTGATTCGTGACACCAACGGCGATCTGTCGAACTGCTCCAGCAATATGCATCAGCTGTCGGTCAGCATCGAGGAAACCGTCAAGGCAGTGCACGGCATGGAAGACATGCTGACCTCGCTCGACAACAGCACCCAGGACATCTCCAGCATTACCGAAGTGATTCGCGACATCGCCGACCAGACCAACCTGCTGGCGCTGAATGCCGCCATCGAGGCGGCCCGCGCCGGCGAGCAGGGCAGGGGCTTTGCGGTGGTCGCCGATGAAGTGCGCAAACTGGCTGAACGCACCGCGCAGGCCACGCTGGAAATCTCGCACCGGGTGGATTCGATCCGCCAGGAAACCGGCAATGTGGTCAGCGACATGAAGCGGACCGTCGAGGCCGTCGACGCCGGTGTGGTGCTGACGCAGACGGCAGCCGGTGAAATCTCTGCCGTTCGCGAGTCGATGGATGAAGTGGTCAGCAAGATGAACGACATCGCACTGTCGACCACCGAGCAGCACAAGGCATCGACCCTGATCGCCCAGAGTACCGAAGCGATCAACAACCAGGTCATCGGCAACGATGATGCCCTGCACAGCGTCAGTGGGGCGCTGACCGAACTGAGCGGCACCGCAGAGCGGATGCAGGGGGTGTTCGGACGCTTCAAACTGTAATCAGGCCAACGGGCAGACATCTTCCCGTCCATTGACAAAGGCGTTATCCGCATTGGCGGGTAACGCCTTTTTCTGTTTGTGGCGGGTCCCTGTATTCCATTCATCAGGCCGGAGTGGCAGCGCAGCTGGCACCCCTTATAAATCATTCAAATACCTGATGTGCCAGAGGAAACCATGCCGGTTTCGGTTCTCGAAACGGCCTGTTCCTCCATGTGATTCCTCGTGTTTTTTCACTCTTGCATTTTTAAATGCAGGCCCTGCTGTTGCCCGCATTCAGCCCATGCCATGCATGGAATTCTTCATGCAGATCAGGAGTTGTCATGCCTGCCGAACATTCCCTCGCGTCATCTGCCGTTTCCGTCGCCCCGCCGACCCTGCCCACCATCCACGACGCCCTTCCCGGCCCCGGTGACGGCAGCGGGCCCACCCTCGCCGCCGGCCTGGTCTCGTTCGACATCCCGCTGTCTCTCCCCGTCGCCCGCGAATCCACCCCCGCCCTGACCCTCGGCTACAGCGCCGGCGCCGGCAACGGCCCCTGCGGCACCGGCTGGCGGCTCGCCCTGCCGACCATCCAGCGCCGCACCCGCCTCGGCGTTCCGCAGTACAACGACGACGACGTGTTCGTCGGCCCCGATGGCGAACCGCTGGTTCCCCAGCTCGGGGCTGACGGCAAGGTGGTGGTGCAAACCGGC